>JAJXXN010000164.1 GCA_021781075.1 Acidobacteriota bacterium
CGCCGTGTCCTTGTAAAGGCGAATCTCCGAGCCCACCTCGACGCCCGGCGCAAGCTCATTGGCCTCGCTCTGCTTGATCGTGTTCAGCGTGTCCTCAACCTCTTCGTCATCGGCCACAACCGTCTTGTAGACGTACGCGTTGATCTCGCCGGTCTCCTTGTTGAGTTCACCGCGCATGTTCTCCTGCGTCTTGTAGAACTTGCGCGTGGCCAGGGCAATCGCCTCCTCCACCGCCGTCACGATAATCTGCGGGTCAATGTTCTTCTCAATGCTCAGCCCTTCAATGCTTTGATACAACGCGCTGGACATACCGTTTCCCTTCCAAACTTCCTGAAATCTTTCTTCCTTGTGGCGCCTGCAAAAAGAACCCTTGCCACCGATTCCCTCAAGCCGCCCTCAGTCACGAAGCCCTCTGCTCCCTCGGCCCTGCACCCTAAGCCCTGCACCCTGATCCATCAAATCTCGGCCATCAACCGCGCCTTCTCAACATTGGCCAGTTCAATCTCAACCTGTTTCACGCCTGCCTTCTTGCTCTTGGCATTCTGCTTCACCGCGCCCAGGTCAATGGTGACCACACCCGGCTTGCCGGCAACCAGCCTGCCCTGCCAATGCCGGTTGCCGGCTACCGGCTCATGGGTCTGGATCTTCACCAGGCTACCCGCAAAGCGTGCAAAATCGGCTCCCGTTGCCAGCTTGCGGTCCAACCCCGGCGAACTTGCCTCCAGCGTGTACTCCCCGCCCGGCACCAGCTCCTCCACGTCGAGAATCACGCCAAACTCGCGCGAGAAGTTTGCACAGTCCTCGTGGGTCACAAACGAGAGCTGCTCCATCGCCGCGCGCCCCTTCAACAGCCGCTCGGGCACATCTTCCATCCCGACCACGGGCTCGCCGGCTTCCTTGGCGGCAATCTTCCGCTCCAACTCCGCCCGCAGCTTCGCACGGCCCTCGGCGTTCTTCTCCAGGTAAACAGTGAGCGCACGGTGCGCGCCGCCGCCGGTCATCTCTACATCGACAACATCAAGGCCGTAGCTGGAAGCTACGCGCTCGGCCGCCGCCCGGATTTTGTCTATGCTCACTGCCATTCAAACAATCAAAAAAATCAGCGCCGCCAAGCCCTCGCAAACGCGCAACTGGCCGTCTGCCGCGCCATCCAACTGCTTTGGCCGCGGCCGAACTGCGGGACCGGCTGACTTGCGCCGGGTCCAATCAGTTGCGGCGATTGCTTGGCGCCCACATGCAGAATTTGGCGCCAAAGAAAAAGTGGGCCGTGAGCCCACTCATCTCTCCGCCAGCCGGTGTACTCACGCGCGGGCGGACAAACTCGTCTGCATGTATAAGAATACGACGGTTCCGGGGGAAAATTCAAGGGGCAAGAAGGCCTGAAGGGATTTACATACTGGATAAAGCGGGGATGAAGAACCTCCGGGTTGCACCGCACCTCCTCCCCGACAGCTTATGGAAGGGTCACAATGGTATAACCGGGCGCCAACTGACCCTCGCGCACATGAAGGTTTCCCGGCGCATATTCCGCCGTCGGCGTCGCGCAACGGAATTGCACGCTTTTGTACAGTGCCGCGTCCGCCGCAACAGAGCGCAAATGCGGCGTCAACGTGTAAAGCCCCTTCAGCGACTCATTGATTCTGGCCAATGCGTCCGCATTCAGGTCGAAGGGCGGCATTTGGGACCATTCCAAAAGCATCCCATGGCTTTCAGCATGATGGGCCATCCAATGCAGAGTGATGGTTGACAGCAGTGGCCCACCTTCAACTTCCGGCGGGTTGCCGCCACCCACATCGCAATGGCATCCCGTGAACCACACCTGCGTCAGGGTTTGCGTCGCGTCGTTGGACGGGGTCCAAAGCGTCGGCTGGAATTGCAGCCGCCGCTCATCAATCGCTATGGCCTGGACCGCATTGCGCACATCCGGATGCAGGCTGGTATCCAGGAATCCATACTGAATGACATCCACTCCGCCAAAGATCGCCGGGATGCCCAGCGAGCCAACCGTGTCCCAAACCCCCACCATTTGGATCTTCGCGTCATACATTCCATAATCGGATTGCAGCACTTGGCAAATGTCGTCGCGGTCCGCCGCATTGCGATAGGCCTCAAAGGCCATGTCCAGCATCTTCGGGTCATCCTGGTTCCTCGTTGGCAGGCCCACAATCGCAATCATCCCCGCAACACACCGCGCCGTGAACGCGCCGCGGCTGAAACCAAAAAGATAAATCAAATCCTCCGGCTCGTACTTGCCCGCAATCCAGTTGTAGGCATTCTTGATCTTTTCATTGATGCCCTGGCCAAATGCCCCGCCAAAAAGATGGTCGATTGGCGTGCCGCCCACCCCCACGCCGTCATCGTAATTGGCAACCTGCCCCGCCCCGTCATTGACGGTGGCCTGGAACAATTTCCATACATTGGTATCATTCACCGGCTCATTCCACGTACCATCCGTGAATGAAACAATATTCTTTGGCATGGTTCTACCCCCACATTCATCTTTCTACGCTTGCCCCGGGGAGGATACGACAAAAATATTTCAACAGTTTTACGTATTAACAAATCTCCCAAACCGAACTGCGGCTGATTATGGTTCACAATTTACGCCAATGTCAAATTCAACCCAGCAGGGCGGTTGATAATGAGTATGTTCATCTCCGAGGTTCATCGTGCGCTCATTCTTTCAGCCGGTTTTGCTCGCCCTTGCCGCTACCTTCCCGCTCGCCGCCCAAATCACCACGCCCGCCTATCCAGGGAACCCCGTGCAAACCAACGTCCGCGCCACGCTGCCCAATGGCCGCCTCATCACCCCCGAGGGCGCATGGGTCGCCACCGCCCCTTATCCCTTCGCGCTCGCCCTCAAGCCCGACGGCACTGAGCTCGCCGTCCCCGCCATCGGATGGCCCTTCTCACTCAACATCGTCTCCCTTCCCACCGGGAACAACCACGAACAGTTCAGCATCAAGCGCTTCCCGGCACAGCGTGAAAACGACCCCGCCGTCGAGGTCCACGCCGGCGTCGCCTACTCGCCGGACGGCGCGCTCCTCTACGCGGCCACGGGCGACTCCGGCAAAATACGCGCCTACTCCACCGCGGATTGGAAGGTTGTGCGCGAAGCCTCGCTCGATGGCACACTGCCCGACTTTGGCCAGGCGGACGGCAAGGGAAAAAGTTTCTCCTCCAGCTTCGCCGCCACCCTCGCGCTCTCCCCCGATGGCAAAACCCTGTACGCGCTCGACCAAGCCAACTGGCGCGTCGTCCTCTTCCAAGCGCCCTCGCTCAAGCCCCTCGGCTCGCTGCCCACCGGTAGTTACCCTTTCGGCCTCGCCCTCTCGCCCGATGGCGCGCGCCTCTACGTCACCAACACCGGCCTCTTCGAGTACAAGCTCATCTCCGGCGTTGATAAAAACAACCTCCTCGGCACTGGTCTCAAATTTCCTCCCACCGGCTACCCCTCCAGGGCCGCGCGCGAGGGCACCGTAGTCAACGGCCACCAGGTTGCCCCACTGGGCGATGAAAACTCCGCCAACGGCAGCTCTCTGTGGAGCTATGATGTGCGCACGCCCACTCTCCCCGCGCTGCTCGGCAAACTCCGTCTCGGCCAGCGCATCACTGAAAAATCCGGCGCAACCGTCGGCGGAGCCGCGCCCACCGGCGTTGTCGCCACCGCGGGGCACGTCTACGTCACGCTCGCGCATGAGGATTCAGTCGTTGAAATCTCCGCCGACGGCCAGAGCATCCTGCGGCAGCTCCCGCTCTCGCCCTTCACCGGCCCTCGCTTCAAGGACGCCCTCGGCCGGCCCTTGCGCGGCGTCATGCCCAGTGGCATCACCACTGGCAACGGCAGGCTCTACATCGCCGAGTCGGGCATCAACGCCGTCGCAGTCGTCGATCTCAATTCATTCATGCTCATTGAGCACATCCCCACCGGTTGGAACCCGACCGCGGTCGCGCTCTCAGGTGACGGCGACGTGCTCTACGTCGTCAACACCAAGGGCAAGGGCGCCGGCCCCAACGGCGGCAATGGCCACGATGCCAACGCCCCCACCTATATCGGCAACCTCGAGCTCGGCAGTGTCAGTGCCATCCAACTCCCCACTCTCGCCGGCCCCGCTGAGTTGACCGCGCGCGTCATCGCCAACAACACCGCGGCCCTGGACAAGGCCGGCAAGCTGCCGCGCCTCAAACACTGCTTCTACATCATCCGTGAAAACCGCACCTATGACGAGATTCTCGGCGACCTGACCGGCGCCAATGGCGACGCGTCGCTGGCACGTTACGGCCTCGACGGATGGGCCGAAGAGGACCAATCCGCCGCGCACCTCAAGGTCACGCCCAACGCCCACGCCCTCGCGCAGCGTTTCGCCTTCAGCGACAATTACTTTGTGGACTCCGACGTCTCCGTGGACGGCCATCGCTGGGCTGTCGGCGTCAACCCCACCCCGTTCTTCCAAACCGCCTGGACCTCCGGCTATGGCGGCCGCCGCAATGGATTCCCCGGCGCGCAACAACCCGGCCGCCGCGCCATCTTCGGCGGTGGCGATGCCCCCATGCCCGAGGACGAGCCGCAATTCGGCACTCTTTGGGAGCACATCCTCGCCGGTGGCAAGCACGTGCTCAACTACGGCGAGGGCCTGGAAATTGAAGGCGCTGAGGAGCTGGACGGCAGCGAACCAGAGGGCCATCGCCTCTTCCTCAATGCGCCACTCCCCCGGCCGGTCTTTGAATCCAGCGACCGCCGCTACCCCACCTTCAACCTCGGCATCCCCGACCAGTTCCGCGTCGCCGAGTTTGAGCGCGACTTCAAGGCAAAACTCGCGGCGGGCAAAATTCCCGAGCTCATCGTCATCCGCCTGCCCAACGACCACACCGCCGACCCGCGCCCCGCCGATGGCTACCCCTACCGCGCCTCCTACGTCGCCGACAACGACCTCGCCCTCGGCCGCATCGTCGAGTTCCTCAGCCACACCGCAATCTGGAAGGATTCGGCACTCTTTGCCACCGAGGATGATGCGCAGGGCGGCGTTGACCACATCGACGCCCACCGCAGCGTGCTGCTCGTCGCCAGCCCCTGGGCCAAGCCCGGCTCCATCGCACGCGAGCACACGAGCATGGGCTCCATCAACAAAACCATTTATGAGCTGCTCGGGATTGGCCCCAACAACCTGGAGGACGCGCTCGCCGGAGAAATCAACGGGGTCTTCGATGCAACGCCCCACGCCGCGCCCTTCTCCCACCTCAACAGCGACCCGCGCGTCTTTGTCGCGGCCAAGGCCAGGCTGGCCCGCCCAAAACCAAACGGGAGGCAGCTGAACTGCGCAACATCGACGACCCCGATGAAATTCGAGATGAGATGGAAAAAAACAAAGCCACGCTGAAACGGCCGGCTGAAAATTAAACCGCGTGGCGCATCCTCCATCGTGACGAAAAATACACCGCCGGGTGCCCCCGGTCCCTCGCCTTTGGGGACCGGGGATGAAAACCAAATCCCTACTCCACGCCCCTCGTCTTCCACCGAGAATAAAAATAAACCGCAAGCCCGAGGCCAACCATCACCACCGCGCCACCCACAATTTTTGCAAAGGCCAGCGGCTTGTTCGGCTCGTCCTCTGCCGGGAAGGCTGAAAGCACAATCGTCAGCGTCGTGCTCAGCAGGCCCAGCATGCCTAGCAACATCGCAACCGGCCTGCCGCCGGGTACACGCCACACCTCCGGCCCGGCCGGCCGCGCTTGCAGCCGGATCATCGCGCCAAATAAAAACAGGTACGGGATGAAATACGCCAGGATCGCCATGCTGGCCAGCACCTCATAGGCGCCGCGCACACTTGTCCCCGCCTGCCCAATGAATGCAACCACAATCCCCGCCAGCCCATACACGCCAATTGCAACCCACGGCGTGCGATAGCGCGGATGAATTTTGCCGAAAACAGGCGGCAAACTGTTGTATATCCCCGCCACAAACGGCAACCGTGACGTTGAGGAAAGGTACGCCGCCGCGCTGCCCACCGCATTCAGCGCCACAAAACAGGCGATGGGCGCAATCAGCCATGCCACCCCAAGCCGCGTGCCCAGCACCTCAATGCCGTGGATGAAACCATCCGGCCCGCTGACCGCCGTGCCCGGCAGCGCAACCAGCAGCGCGCCCGTGCCGCCAATATACCCCAGCGTCATCACCGCCCCGCCCAGCAAAATAGCCCAGGGAATCGTCCGCCGCGGGTTTTCAATCTCATCACCCATCGAGCTGCCCGCCTCCACACCGCCAAAGGCAAAAAAAACGCTCGACCAGAACAGCGCGTTCCTGAAAGTGAAATGCGGCATCAGCGCGCCCGCCGTAAACCGCACTGCCGGGCCGAAGCGCGCAAAGGAAAACGCCGCCAGCCCAATCAACACAACCAGCGGCACAATGCTGCCCAGCGAGCTGATGTTGTTC
>JAJXXN010000261.1 GCA_021781075.1 Acidobacteriota bacterium
CCGCCTTCGCCGGCGCAACCACCGGCCAGCAACTCCACTACGCACTCGACGAGCAGGTTCGTCGTTTCGAGGCCGAGGGCAAGGTGAAAAAGTACGAAGGCTGGGAGTTCCTCTCCGCCATCATCGACCCAAAGGGCGTTTGCCGCGGCATCACTGCCATGAACCTGCGCTCCATGGAGTTGACCCCATTCCCCGCCGACGCAGTCATCCTCGCCACCGGTGGTATCGGCGCCATCTTCGGCAAAAGCACCAACTCCGTCGTCTGTACCGGCTCGGCGCAATCCGCCGTCTTCCAGCAGGGCGTTCATTATGCCAACGGTGAATTCATCCAGGTTCATCCAACCTCGATCCCCGGCGAGGACAAACTCCGCCTGATGTCGGAGTCGGCACGCGGCGAAGGTGGCCGCGTCTGGGTCCCACGCAAGGCCAATGACCCGCGCCCGCCACGCCAGATTCCCGAGGCTGACCGCTGGTACTTCCTCGAGGAGTGGTACCCAAAATACGGCAACCTCGTCCCGCGCGACATCGCCACCCGCGCCATTCATCAGGTCGTCTATCAGCACCAGCTCGGCATCGACGGCCAGCCCATGGTCTACCTCGACCTCACCCACATCGACCGCGCCACGCTCGACCGCAAGCTCGGCGGCATCCTCGACATCTACGAGAAGTTCGTCGGCGTTGACCCGCACGAGGAGCCGATGAAGATCTTCCCCGGCATGCACTACACCATGGGCGGCCTCTGGGTGGACTTCAACCAGATGACCAATGTCCCCGGCCTCTTTGCGGCGGGCGAGTGTGAATACCAGTACCACGGCGCCAACCGTCTCGGCGCAAACTCGCTCGTCAGTTGCATCTTCGGCGGCTTCATCTCCGGCCCCAAGGCGATGGAATACGCAAAGAATGCCCCCGCCGCGGAAGGCGATGGCGGCGCGGCTGCGGAGATTGCCCGCCAGGCCGGGCTCAATCAACAGCTCATCAACAACCAGGGAGGCGAAAATCCCTTCAAGTTGTGGCGTGAACTAGGCAACACCATGACCGAACACGCCACCGTCACCCGCCACAACAAGGGCCTGGAACAGGCCGACGCGAAAATTGTCGAGCTGCTTGAGCGCTACAAGAAGGTGAACCTCAGCGACAAGAGCCAGTGGGCGAACACCAGCTTCGCCTTCGGGCGCCAGCTTTACAACATGCTTGAGCTGGCACGCGTCGTGGTCCATGGCGCGCTGCTCCGCGATGAATCGCGCGGCGCTCACTACAAGCCGGACTTCCCGGAGCGCAACGACGAGAAGTTCCTCAAGACGACGATTGCCGACTTTGCCGGTACCGGGCAGATGCCGAAGATCAGCTATGAGGAAGTGGACATCCAGTACATCAAGCCGCGCCCGCGCCGTTACGATGCGGCCAAGTAGCCTAGGGAGAATACGAAGATGGCAGAGAAAACAATCCAGCTCGAAATCAAGCGCCAGGCCAACCCCGATGCTCCCGCGGTTTGGGAACAATTTGAGATTCCCTACCGTCCCGGCATGAATGTCATCAGCGTGATGATGGAGATCGCCGAGAGCCCCTGCACCTGCGACGGCAAGGAAACCACCCCCATCACCTACGACTCCAACTGCCTCGAGGAGGTCTGCGGCTCCTGCGCCATGATCATCAACGGGCGCGCCCGCATGGCCTGCTCCACGCTCATCGACAATCTGGAGCAGCCCATCAAGATCGAGCCGCTATCGAAGTTCCCCGTCGTGCGCGACCTTCAGGTCGACCGCTCGGTGCTCTTTGAGAACCTCAAGAAGGTCAAGGCCTGGGTTCCGCTTGATGGAACCTACGACCTCGGCTCCGGCCCCAAAGTCATGCCCCAGGAGCAGGAGATCGCCTACCCGCTCTCCGAGTGCATCAGCTGCTGCTGCTGCATGGAGGTCTGCCCGCAATTCAACGAGGAGACCGGGTTCGTCGGCGCGGCCACCATTGCGCAGGTGCGGCTCTTCAACCAGCACCCCACCGGCAGCGTGCTCAAGGAGGAGCGCCTTCGCGCCCTCGCCGGCGACGGCGGCATCCAGGAGTGCGGCTACGCGCAAAACTGCGTCGAGGTCTGCCCCAAGCGCCTTCCGCTCACCGACTCCATCTCCCATGTCAGCCGCGACGTCGTGGTGCAGCAGGTCAAGGACCTTCTCACCAAGTAATTCAATCCAAACAAGCAATGAAGGCCTCCCGCAACGGGAGGCCTTCGGCGTTTCAGGAATTATGTTTGAGTTGATGCGGTCGGTGAAGTCAAAATCAAAGCAGCGGCAGGCCCGGCTTCGCAATCCAGTCGACTAGCCCGGCAGGCGCGCAGCCAATCCACACCACCGCAACCGCAATTGCCACCAGCACCAGAAGGACAACCGGATGTGCGGTAATCTTCCCGGCCCCTTCAACCGGCTCCACCACATAGGCGAACTTCAGCACCCGCAGGTAGTAGTAGAGCGAAACCGCGCTCATCGCAATCGCCAGCGCCACCAGGGCAAAAGGAACCACACCGGAGCCTGTGCCCAGCACCGCGGCAAACAAATTGAATTTGGCCCAGAAGCCCACCAGCGGCGGAATGCCCGCGAGTGACAGGAACAAAATCAACAACACCGCGGCAAGCAGCGGATTGCGTTTGTGCAGGCCGCTGAAGGCGTCGAGCTTGTTGCTGCCGGTCGCCTGCTCCACCACCCCGATGACGCCGAAAGCGGCAATGGTGGTCAGGCCGTAGGTGATCACATAAAAGAGCACGGTATTCACGCTGCGAGTCATCGCCTCGGCATCACTCGCCAGTGCGGCCGCGGCAACCCCCAGCAGCATGTAACCGGCATGGGCGATTGCCGAGTAAGCAAGCAGGCGGCGCACGCTAGTCTGCGCCAATGCGGCAAGGTTGCCGACCACCATGGAAGCGGCTGCAAGAAACAGAATGACCGCAACAACCCTGTTGTTTGCCGCGATGTGGGCCACGGGCAATTTGCCGTTGTGCAGTGCGAAGGCGGCCGAGTAAGCCAACCCGGCCAGGAGGGCGAAGCTTGCCACCTTCGAGACCGATGCGATGAATGCCGCTGCCGGCGTCGGCGCGCCCTCATAGGCATCCGGGGCCCACAAATGAAACGGCACCGCTGCCACCTTGAAGCCAAGCCCGGCGGCAACCGCGACCATGGCGACGAGGAAGAGCGGGCTTTGCGCGCTACCGGTCTGCTGGAAGGATTGGATGATCTCGTCAAAGCCTGTCGAGCCAGTGAGGCCGTAGATATAACTGAAGCCGAAAAGCATGAAGGCCGCGCTCATGCCGCCGAAAAGGTAATACTTCAGTGCCGCTTCGGCGCTCTTTTCCGATGACTTTGCGAACGCGGTCATGATGTAGAGAGAAAGGCTCAATAGCTCGAGCCCGACGAAAAGAACCAGCAGGTCCCGTGCCGCGACGACCAACAGGCCGCCCGATGCGGCAAAAAGGACTGTCGCCACAATCTCCGCAGGGTGTCTGGTGAACTTTGTACCGGGCAAAAGCAGGAGCGTCATCGCCGTCAGGGCGAAAATGGCTGTCTGGGCTACGGCAGAGTAGGCCTGGTTGTAAAGCAAAGCATGGTTGGATGCAAACAGGGGCGCTGTATGGTGGTAAAAAACAAACGCTGCCGCGCCGCAGCCGAGCACACCCAGGACAACCGCCCCCGCAAGCCGCGAATTCGCCGCAGCCTTGCGCAGGAGGGCGAGGTCAAACACCAGCACCACAAGCGCCGCAACTTCAAGCACCGTTACCGGCAATGTCGCGTGAAAGAGGTCCATCCAGTTCATTGTGCGCCTCCCGCAAGCAACGCCTTCACTGCCGGCTCAATCGAATCAAGAATCAACCTCGGGTACAGTCCCACAGCAACCGTCACGGCCAGCAGCATTCCAACGCCGGCCCATTCCGGCCATGTGATGGGCGCAAAATGCCCTTGAATTTCTGCCGTGTGGGCGGGCTTGTCACTGAAGAACGCCTTCTGCAGGGCGCGCCATGTATAGGCGACCCCGATGACTATTCCGACGCCGGTGAGGATGGTCCAGGCCGGGCCGAAGCTCCATGAACCGACAATGACTTGAAACTCCGCCACAAAGCCGGAGAAGCCGGGCAAGCCCATCGAGGCCATTCCCGCAATCACAAAAGCCCACGCCGCAAAAGGAATCTTCTTCGCCAGGTGCATCCCTTCAAGCACGTCCAGCTCGCGCGTATGCGTACGCTCGTAAACCACACGGCCGACAATGGCGAAGAGCAGGCCGGCGATGATGCCGTGCGAGAACATCTGCAACACCGCGCCCGTCAGCCCGATCGTGTTCAGCGTCATCAGGCCGAGAATCACGAAGCCCATGTGGCTGACGCTCGAGTAGCCGATGACAAACTTGAAGTCCGTCTGCGCCAGCGCCACCAGCGCGCCATACACAATGCCGATCACGGCGAGAAGCGCGAATACGTCGCGCCATGAACCCAGCCCGAGAAAGGCAAATCCCCAGGGGTCCATCCCGTGCGGGAAAAGGCCCATCGCTACCCTCAGGCAGCCGTATGCGCCAAGCTTCATCACCACACCGGCCAGCAGCATGGAGGCCGCGGTCGGCGCCGCAACGTGGCCAGTGGGCGCCCAGGTGTGGAAGGGCCACAAGCCGGCAAGAATGCCGAAGCCGATGAAGACCAGCGGGAAGGCCCACATCTGGAATCCAATCGGGAGATGTGAATGCGCCAGCGCCGTCAAACTCATCGTGTGGCTGCCGCTGGTGGCATAGGCGGCCAACGCGCCGATAAGGACCATCGCCGAGCCAACAAAGGAGTAGAGAGCCAGCTTCATGGCCGCGTACTCGCGCCGCGTTGAACCCCAGATTGCGATCAGGAAGTACTTGGGCACGATTGCGATTTCATAAAAGACAAAAAGCAGGAAGAGGTCGCCGCTCAAGAAGACGCCGAAGACGCCGCCTATCAACGCAAGGTAGAAGGCGAAAAACTCATTCACGCGGTTGGTCACGGTCCAGCTGAAGAGAATGCCGGCAACCGCGGCCAGGCCGGTCAACAAAACCAGCATGCGGCTTATGCCGTCGGCAACCAGCAGGTAGTGGATGCCCAGCGTTGGGATCCATGCATGGTCCGTGAGCACATCCATGCCCGAACCGACATGCGTAAAGAAGCCAGCCGCTGCAATGCACAGCGCCGCGAGTGCCGTCAGAAGCGCCAGCCAGCGGCTGAGCGCGGGCGTACTGTTGGAGCGCTTGGGCAAAAGCGCCTGGATCGCCGCTCCGCCAAAGGCCACATAAATTGTCCACACCATCGAAGGCGCCTGCATTAAAAGCTCCAATGCGAAATCAGGTTCATCACTGTCGGGTACACGCTGTCCACAATCAACTGCGGCATGATGCCGAGCAGGAACATCACGATCAAAATCGGCGCCACGGCCAGCCGCTCGCTCGCATGCAACTCAGGGAACGCTGCCCAGCGCTCATTGACCGGGCCCCAGAATACCTTCTGGATCACGGTGAGAATCACCGCGGCGGTAATCAACAGCCCGAGGATTGAAACTGTCGCGGCCACCCAGCTCAGAGTAAACACCCCGCGGAAGATGAGGAACTCGCCAACAAAGCCGTTCAAGCCCGGCAACCCGAGCGACGAGAAGAGCACAATGCCCATCAGCCCCGTGAAGACCGGCGCCGGCTGCCGTAATCCGCCAAAATCATTGATCCCGCGCAATCCGCCGCTGCGCTCTTCCATCATGGCGATAAACCAGAAGATTGCAGCCGCCGTGATGCCGTGGTTGAACATCTGCAAAATCACGCCATCCAGCGCAGCCGCCTTGGCCGCCAGCAATCCCGCGCCACCGGCGGGGATCGCCACGGCGAAGATGCCAAGCAGACAATAACCCAGGTGGTTGACCGAGGAGTAGGCGAATACGCGCTTCAAATCCTTCTGCACCACCGCCGCCCACGCGCCCATCACCACCGTCAGCACCGCAAGGCCAAGCAGCCAGGGGCGAATTGAGGCATACTGCGCGCCGAAGATCGGGATCGCGATGCGCAGCAAGCCGTAAACACCCATCTTGGACATCGCACCCGTCAGAAGCATTGTCACCGGCGAGGGCGCCTCACTGTAGGCGTCAGGCAGCCAGGTGTGGAAGGGCGCAATCGGAACCTTCACCGCGAAACCGGCCAACACGGCAAGAGCGAGCCAAAGCATCACCGGGCCCAGTTTCGCCTTCACCGCGGCATCGAGTGCGCCATTGGAGGCCATCGCAGTCAGTTGCGCAAAGTCCATGGTGTGCGTGGCAAGGAAAATCGCCAGAAAACCAATCAGCAGCGCCACGCTGCCGGCCATGGTGTAAACGAAGAACTGCGTGGCCGCGGGCCCGCGCCTCGGCCCGCCCCAGAGTTTGATGAGGAAGAAGGCCGTAATCATGCCCAGCTC
>JAJXXN010000298.1 GCA_021781075.1 Acidobacteriota bacterium
TCTACCGAAGCGGGCGGGCCCGCTTCATGTGCGCTCGTGGCGGAAGGGTTCAAAAAGCCCATCGCCTCGGCCGAACTGCGCGCATGAACAATATGCAACGGGCGCGCAAATGTTTCCGCCAGTGAAAGCGCCGTGGCCACGGCATCCTCTGACGACTCGTTTTTATTGATGGCAAGCAGCACGGGCCCGCCGGGAGTGGGGCGATAGGGGCCGGCGTTCCAGTCCGCTGCGACAGCGAGCACGGGGCAGGGTGCCTGACGAACCATCTGCTCGGCGACTGTGCCGACGATGTAAGCACCTGCACCGCTCAGGCCATCCGTGCCAATGACAATCAGCCCGGCCTCATATTGCTCGGCCACACGCAACAACATCTGCGTAATCTCGCCCTGCTGCAGCTCGGTGTGGGTGCGTATTCCCTCGGCATTCAACTCACCGGCGAGTTTGTTGAGGGCGGTGGCGGCTGTCTCACTCAGCCCCGCGCGCAATTTTGGGTTCAACTCACCCACTGCGGCATAAGACACGGGATCAATGCCGTGCGCCAGAACCAGCCGTGCTTTGTACGCGGTCGCCAGCTTGGTTGCATACTCCAGAGCAGCCTGGGAACTGCCCTCAAGACTTGCTGCCACCACGATTGTCTTCAGACCTTGCTCAAAGCTCATTGCTTCCTCCCAGGGGCCCGGGAAATGGTAATCAACCACACTGTCAGTACAGACAAGTGTGCGCTTCGGTAATTACAGATACAGTGACTCCCTGCACCACGCGCTGTGATTCGAGTCACATGACTGAAAATGAATTATTTACGCGGATTCAGCAATCCTGGGCACGCCCTCACGGGGGAACCGGACTGTGGCGACAAAATGTCGCAGAGCAATAATTCTTCCATGCTGAGCGACGGCGTCGCCATGGAGTGCGACCACAAGTCGCCGGCGGTGACATCCAGTAGTGATGTACAGCATAAGGGCGATTGCGATAGCCTCAACGATTATGAAACATTTTAAAGCCCACAACGTTCTCCGGAGGCTGAGCATGGCCTTCGGCGCGCTGATTCTTTTTGCATGGGTCAGTACATTTTCAGCAGCATCGCAGGCACCGGTCCCGGATTCGCCTGCCATCGAGGCGAAGGCCCGGGAGATGCTTTCGAAGCTGACGCTGGAGCAGAAGATCCACCTTTTGGGCGGCACGCGCGACATGTTCACCTTTGCGGAGCCGTCGATCGGCCTGCCGGAGCTGAAGATGTCGGATGGGCCGGTGGGGGTGCGCAGTTGGGGATTGACGACCGCCTACCCCGGCGGGCAGGCTCTGGCAGCAACGTGGGACGTGGAGATGGCGCGTCGCGTGGGCAAAGGGCTGGCACAGGATGCGCATGCGCGCGGGGTGAATATCCTGCTGGGGCCCGGCGTCAACATCTGCCGGACGCCCCTGTCAGGCCGCAACTTTGAGTATTTTTCCGAGGACCCGTACCTGGCCGGACGTATGGCTGTGAATTACATCCAGTCGCTGCAGGCCGAGGGCGTGGTGGCGACAGTGAAGCACTACGCCGCCAACAATGAGGAGTACAACCGCCACGACGCCAATGCCATTGTGGACGAGCGCACGCTGCGTGAAATCTACCTGCCCGCCTTTGAAGCGGCGGTGAAGGAAGGCCACGCGGACGCAGTGATGAACTCGTACAACGAGTTGAACGGCGAGCACGCGACGCAGAATGCGTTCTTGAACCTCAAAGTGCTCAAGGGCGAGTGGGGCTTCCAGGGCGTACTGATGTCCGACTGGGATGCAACGTATGATTCCGTGGGCGCGGCGAACAACGGCCTGGACCTGGAGATGCCCAACGCACGGTTCATGAATGCGGCCGGTTTGTTGCCCGCGGTCAAGTCGGGCGCGGTGAAGGAAGCGACAATTGACGACAAGGTGCTGCGGCTTTTGCGCCTCGCGCTGCGCTACGGTTTCCTGGACCACGACCAGTTCAACCCCGCCGACTCCACCTACTCGCTTTCGGGCCGCGCCATTGCCCTCGACGGTGCGCGCGAAAGCATCACGCTGCTGAAGAATGAAGGCGGCGCGCTGCCACTCGACACCAATAAAGTAAAGACGATCGCCGTTTTCGGCCCCGATGCCTACCCGGCGGTCTTCGGCGGCGGCGGCTCCTCACAGGCTGACCCATTTGACCCGGTCAGCATTTTGACCGGCATCGCCAACGTCCTCGGGCCGGATGCCCACATCCTCTACTCGCGCGGCCTGCCGACGCTCAACGAGGTATTTGAACGGACGAAGTGGGAGGGCACAATTCGCCAGCAACTCTATCACTCCAAAGATTTCAGCGGCAAGCCGGAGGAGGGTGAATTCTGGGGCCTTTCCCAGTGGCATGAACAAATGTGGGCGCCGGAGGACAACCACCCGCGGAGCATCCGCTACACAGGCGCGTTCAAGGCCGCAAAAACAGGCAAGTACCTGCTGCTGGCCGCCGCATCAGGACAGGACAATTACAAGGTATTCATCGACGGCAACGAACTCATCAATCAATTTGGCAAAGAGGGCCAAGTCCCGCAGAATGCCACGCTCGACCTCAAAGAGGGGCAGACCCTGAAGGTTGAAGTGGAGTATCAGCCCTACGCAGCAGGTGTGCGATTCGGCATTGGCATCATGCCAGAGTCCGAGCTGATCTCGCCCGAAGTCGCCCAGATGGCCAAAGATGCCGACGTTGTGGTGGTTTCCGTTGGATTCGATCCGCCGACCGAGGGCGAGGGATATGACCGCACGTTCAACCTGCCGTATGGGCAGGATGCGCTGGTGGAAGCGGCTCTGGCAGCGAACCCGCATACGATTGTGACCTACACAGGCGGTACGAGTGCCGACCTGCGCCGCTGGGTGGGCAAAGTGCCGGCGCTGCTGGCGACCTACTACCCCGGAGTAGAGGGCGGCAGGGCAGTTGCGGAGGTGCTCTTCGGCAAACAAAATCCCGAAGGCAAACTGCCGGTGACCTTTGACCGGAGTTGGGAAGAGAGCGCGTCGTCCAAGTTTTACTATCCGGCCAAGGGCGAGGACAAAATCCTGGACGTGAATGAACCGGGCAAGGCGCCAACCAAGATCACCATCGCGCAGGTCCATTACGACGACAAGCTGATGGTGGGCTACCGGTACTGGACGACGACGGGCAAGCACCCGCTCTACCCGTTTGGCTACGGGTTGAGCTACACGAGCTTTGGTTTTGCGAATATCAACGCGCCGAAAACGGCGTCAATCAGCGAGCTTGAAAAGGGCGGCAAAATCACGGTGAGCTTTGACGTGAAGAACACGGGCGCGGTCGCCGGCGCCGAGGTTGCGGAGCTGTATGTGAGCGACCCCTCGGCCAAGGTGGAACGCCCGGAGCGCGAGCTGAAGGGTTTTGCGAAGGCGCGACTTGCGCCGGGCGAGACGAAGCGCGTGACGCTCATGCTTGACGCGCGCAGCTTCAGCTACTGGAGCGAGGCGAAGCACGACTGGGTGATTGACACGGGCAAGTTCGTGTTGCGCGTGGGCGACAGCAGCGAGAGCACGCCGCTCACTGCCGAAATTCAAATGCAGTAAAAGCCATTAGCCAGCAGCAAACCAAGGCAGCCAGCAGAGTACATCTTTGCTGGCTGCCTGCTTTTCCCCGCTTGCAAATTCCCATTCCCTGCTTGCCGCTCAATCACTCACCGGCGACCAAATGCCCAACGTGCGTGCCCAGCCACACAAATCCCAGGCCAAGAATCACACTCGAGAAAACATAAGCTGCGGCAATCAAAAACCAGCCGCCATGCACGGCGCGGTAGGTTTCAAGCTCGTAGGTGGAAAAGGTGCTGTAGGCGCCAATGAAGCCGATGGGGACGGCATAGCGCAGGGCGGAGGGGCCGGGCAGGCGCGCGTCGAGCACCGTGACAATGAAGCCGATGAGCAGGCAGCCCGAGAGATTGATGAGGAAGGTGCCGAGCGGGAAACGCATGGGCCAGCGGTGCTGCACCCACTCGCCAAGCCCGTAGCGGGCCAGGGCGCCGAGCGCGCCACCGAGCGCTATCCAGAAATATTTCATGGTTCCACTTTACAATGTGTGCTCCCCATCGCAGAGGGGGGGGGAAGAAATTTCATACCCATCCGGGTTGAGTGACTTTAGTCGTCGCAGGATTTTGAGGCGCTGTTAGACTTGTGTGCGCAGTGTCGTTGACGTGTTCCAAGGAACGGGAACCGGCCTAATTACCCAACTTTTATCACTCATCCGAGGAGGCAAGACCATGCATCGGTGGATGCGAGCAATGCTTTGGACGCCATTATTGGGCGGCGCCATGCTGATTATGGCGCAGCAAAACGCAATAGCGCAGACGGTGAAAATTTCAACAGAGGGGCAGGCTTGCCTGGATTGCCACACGACATCGACGCCGGTGCTGGTGAAGGAGTGGCAGGCAAGCGAGCACGCTAAACAAGGGATTGACTGCTTCAGTTGCCACCAGGCCAACACGGGCGACCCGGCGGCGTTTGACCACTATGGTCAGAAGATTGCGGTGATAGTGACGCCGAAGTACTGCGGCAAGTGCCATGCCAGCGAGACGGACCAGTATGAGCACAGCCGCCACGCCAAGGCGGCGCAGTTCATCGGGTCGCTGGACAACGTGCTGGGTGAGATGGTGGAGGGCGCGCCGGTGGTGCAGAGCGAGTGCAAGCAATGCCATGGCAGCGTGGTGGAAATTGCGGGCGAGGGCAAGTTCAAATCGACGACGTGGCCGAACAGCGGCGCGGGGCGGGTGAACCCGGATGGAAGCCTGGGCTCGTGCGCGACGTGCCATGGCCGTCACTCCTTCAGCGTGGCGCAGGCGCGTCAGCCGGAGACGTGCGGCAAATGCCACATGGGGCCGGACCACCCGCAGATTGAAATCTACAACGAGTCCATGCACGGGGTGATCTACAACGCGAACGTGGACAAGATGAACCTGGAGTCGAAGAGTTGGATAGTCGGCAAGGATTACACGAAGGCGCCGACCTGCGTGACCTGCCACATGGGCGGCACGCCGGGCCATCCCGAACCGACACATGACACCGGCACGCGGTTGAGCTGGACTCTGCGCCCGGCGGTGAGCATCCACCAGGAGAACTGGGAAGCGAAACGCGCCACCATGAAGGATGTGTGCCTGAACTGCCATGCGACCGGGCTGGTGGAGAACTTCTACCAGCAGTACGACGACACGGTGAATTTTTACAACTCGAAGTATGGCGAGCCCTCCACGGCCATCATGAAGAAGCTGGCTGAGAACCACAAAATAACCCCGACGCCGTTCGATTCTGAAATCAAGTGGGACTACTTTGAGTTGTGGCACCATGAAGGCCGCCGTGCGCGGATGGGGACGGCAATGATGGGGCCGGACTTCACGCAGTGGCACGGCTTTTATGAAGTGGCGAAAAACTACTACATGAGGTTTTTGCCGGAGGCGGAGAAGCTGATGCCGGGCGTGACCAAGGATGCGATGCAGTCGCCGGACAACCAGTGGATCAAGGGGCTGACGAAGGAGCAGATCGAGCAGCAACTTGAGTACTACAAGAAGCGCTACAACCAGTAGCGGGTGGGAAAGAGACAAGCCCCGGAAAACCCGGGGCTTGTCTTGTATTGCTTGCGGTGGGCACGGCTTAATCGAGCGTGGCGAGGTACTCGTGGCGGACATCGGCGCCGCGGACCCAGAAGATGACGTCGGCGGCGATGCTGGTGGCATGGTCGGCGATGCTTTCGAGGTTGCGTGCGATGAGGATTCCGATCATGGCCTGGTCGGTGAACTGCGGGCGCTTCTGGATCATCTGGAGAAGCTCCTCGTGGGCCACGCGGTTCATGCGGTCGATCTCGTCGTCCATGGCGCGGACACTTTCGGCGAGGAAGGCGTCACCCTCGATCAGCGACTGGACGGCGAGGCGGATCATGCGGGTGGCGTGCTCACCCATGGCCTCAAAGTCAACCGGCAGCATGACGTCCTCCATCTTGAGGATGTTCTTGGTGCGCTTGGCGATGTTGGCGGCCTGGTCGCCGATGCGCTCGAGGTCGTTGTTGATGTGCAGGACCGCCGTGATCGTCCGAAGATCGACGGCCATCGGCTGGTGCAGCGCTATCAGCTCCAGGCACTTGTCGTCTATGGCCAGCTCGAGCCTGTCCATTTCCACGTCGGCATCCACCACCTTCCGGGCGGCGGCTTCGTCCCGGTTCTTCAGCGCGTCGGCGGCCCGGACTATGGCTTCCTGCGCCAGCGCGCCCATCCTGAGAATGTCGTTCTTAAGCTGTTGCAGCTCTTCGTCAAAATGTCTTTGCATGTTTTCTCCAGACTCAGCCGAATCTGCCGGTGATATAATCTTCCGTGCGTTTGTCCCGCGGGGCCTTGAAGATGCGG
>JAJXXN010000204.1 GCA_021781075.1 Acidobacteriota bacterium
CAATGTGGCCTTCTATGCGCAGGACGATTTCTATCCCACCTCGCGCATTCACATCCTCCCCAGCCTCCGCTTGGTCGGCTTCTCCGACAGCTACAGCAACCAGGCCTATAAGGACTTCAACATTCCCATCAAGGCCGGCGTGATTCCAACCACCCATTGCTCCCTGTATGCGCCAGCAAGCGACCCATTCGCCAATATTTTTGGCGCGCCCTCGCAGGGTATCTATGGCAACACGACCAAGGACCAGGGTTCGTACTGCGCCGAGCACGCCTCGGACTCCGCGGTGGAACCTGCGATTGATGCGTCGTTTATGCCGAAGGATTGGCTGACAATCTATGGCGGCTACGAGACCACCTACCGGTCGCCTGCGTTGGGCGGCGGCGGCGGCATGTTCCAGTCCACCGACCCGACCTACTACATCCTTGCGGAATCGCAGTATGCGCAGATCGGCGGCAAGGTGCACTTCACCCATGCACCCATCCTCGGCAACATGATTGTGGGCGGCGACTTCTACCACATGAACTACAAGAACCAGGAGCTGGACTACGAGACCGCGGCGGGCGTCACCGGCACCGACGGCGGCAACTCCATCTACAAGGGCGTTGACCTCTTCTTCGATGCCGACCCGGCCAGCAACATCCACTTCACGCTGAACTACTCGGGCGAAAAGGCCAACTACTCAACCTATGTGCTGGGCAATGTGCTTGCCGCCTGCGGCACGCCGGCAAACCCGGCGCCAGGCTGCACCTTCTACAACGGCCTTCCGGTTTCCTACGTGCCCAGCTTTACGCTGAACACCAGCATCATGTACGGTGTGATTTATCACGACCACGAAATTCTCGAGCCGCGCTTCTGGATTCAGAGCACCGGCTCGCAGTACCTGTGGTCAAACCTTTCCGGCGGCCCCACAAACACAAAGGAGGCCTCCTTCACGGTGGCCAACCTCTCCATCGCCGCGCCGTTGAAGCTCTTCAAGCAGGAGATCAACCTCGAGCTTGACGTGCTCAACCTTGCCAACGCGCAATACAACCAGAACGAGTACATCTCGAGCGGCGGCTACTTCTCTGCGCTTTGCACATCGAGCAGCCCAAGCACCTGCGCCAACGGCGGTTACATCAACGCGTACCCGGGCGCCCCGCGCGCCGTGTATGGCTCACTGACCTACCACTTCTAACCGCGTTGCGCCGCGTCTGCGGCCAGCGTGCAGAAAAGCAAATCCCCGCTCGTCGGATTTCTACAACCACGGGCGGGGATTTTTTATTGCACGGCCAATTTGGAATCCGGTTTTTGCGGCGGGCCTTCAGCCCCGACGACGATAGAGAATCTGGAACTGATAACCCTCGTTGGGCGGAAAGAGCGCGGCCACGGCCCGCAGGCGCTCGGCAAGCGCCGCCGGCGCAATCAGGGGATAATCCCGCTCGCGCAGGTCGTGGTAATCAAAGTCGGCATAAAGTGAAAGCATGTAAATCGCCAGTGCATCGGCAAAGGCCGCCTGCTCATACGCGTTGCGCGCCTTTTCGTCGTGCTCCAGGGCGGCATGGCGCGTCTCCCATGCATCCATGCTGCTTTCTCCGTGGACCTTGTTCTGCGCCTGCGACCAGGCCAGCTCGCCAAAACCAGCGGGCACGCCTGCGGCCTCCACAAAGTTGTGCGCCACGTTGATGAAGAACTCGAAGGCAAGTCCAAAGCGGTCATCGACCAGGCGCGTGGAGATGAACACCGCCTCGGTCGACCCGAAGCCGACATTGCGGTGGCAGATGGCGCGGTCGCCCAGCTCGGCCGTGTAACCGGGCGCAATCTGCGTCTCCGGGCTTTCGGCTATCACCAGCGGCACAAAATAATAAGCCCGCCCCTGGATGGCCCCGCTCAACGCCACCGGCACGGCGCCTACCATGCGCGCGTAATCGGGTTGGTCTAGCCGCGTTTCGCCCCAATTGGCCGAGCGCACCCCGTTGGCCGCGGTCTCTATTGAGACCTGCGCCGCCACCCGCTCCGCGCTCCAAAGTTCCACCTGTGCACCACCGGCCATAGAACTGTATTCTAGACCAGAGGGCCAGACATGAGCAGCGCACAGACTTCCCCCAACTCCGGCAAAACCTTCCTCGGGTTTCCTCTCGAAGGGTTTGGATTATTCACCAGCATCCTGCTGACCTTCACTGCGGGATTTTTGGCTTTCTTCGCTGCCACAACGCTGGCCATCTTCGGCTATCTGGTCTGGGACGCAGGGAGCGGCCACCGGCCCGACTATGCCGACACTTATCTATATATTGGCTTGCCCGCCGGGATCGTTACATTGTTGATTGCCGCGACAGTTTTCGGCAGGCTGTGGGTTCGCTCGCTCGCTGCCGGCAAGTCAAATTGATTTCTTCCGGCCCCGGCGGGCCAGCGCATGCGAAATCGATTTTTTAGATCCGAGCAAGCAACGCAATCGCGTCGCCAATGTTATTGGACCGCGGCCTCCATGCGCTTGTTCAACTCTTCGGCTAGTCGCGCAGTGAATATCGCAATCCCTGAACGCGACATATGCAAAGGATCGTCAAAGTTTTCATCGCCATTGACCCAGTTGCTGGCATCAATCAGCTCATATCCGCGGGCCGCGGCAAGCTTGCGAAGATTCTCAAGATACTGAGTCCAGATTGGACGCCGATAGTACCGGTTGCGGTGTTGTTCTGAGATTGGCATAAGAAGCAGGACAACCTTCATATGACGCGCGTCTGCCTTTGAAAATATCCGCTCATAACTCAAATTGAAGTGCGCTGGGTTACTGGAGAATCTTGCTATATCGCTTTCAAAATATGTTGAGATTCCCTTGTCCATCGCTTCAAAATCTTCGACGCGTCCGAGCTCTGTGCCCTGAGATGCCTGCATGCCCATTGAGCCCATACGACGACGCAAGAGCTCAACATTTCGCCACATGTTTGCACGGTGCGCAATGAGCGGCGCAATTCGTAAAAAACGAAATTCCAACTGTTCAAATGGTGTGAAGTTGTATGCATCAAGTGCTTCTTTGGCCGGTATGCGCGAATCAAGCCCGACGAGCCGGTTTCCGGTTAAAGCCCAAGGAGTGGTTGTCGTGTCAGCCGTCAGCAAGGTGTCGTCAAAGCCGGCAACCAGCATTTTCAGGTCCGGTTGCGACTTCATGGCAATATCGAAAAGCAACCATTGTTCCGGCTGCTGTGATGCACCCAGCGCTGCATTCACCGGGTGTAGATTGCCGCCGATGGCTGTTGTGATTGAATTGAACTGGTCAATATCCACATGACCCGCCATCATTGAATTGCCCGTAAACACAAGGTTAGGATGGCTGGCCTTGAGAATCGAGTCAATCTGTTTCTTAAAGGGCACACGCTTGCTCCATACGCCGATGGCGAAGTTAGCCGCCAGCAAAAATGCCAGCGTCAAAACCAGAATTGTCATAAATCTGCTCTTTCGCATTGCATGCCCCAACACTCGGCCGAGGATATTTACGGCCGGTCAAAAATCAATGTAAATGAACTTTGAGGATTGGCCGCAGAAGGCATAAATCAGCACAACAGCACAAATCCACAACAATGTGCGTAGCATCCACTCATGGCGACCGGCAAGAAAGGAGGGTGGATTGTGAAGAGAAGTGATTTCCCGTTCACCGGCCAGGTACTCAATGATGTCACGAAATCGTTTTAGCATCAGCCTCCAATCAACCTCCTCCAGAAGAAGAGCGCCGTGTGAATGTCCATGCAGAAAAATGACCATGCAGCGCTGACCAGGACAAAGGTGGACACACGGCTCAAAAAGACCACAAGCGGGTCTAAACTGGGCGCGGGCTTGAATGTACGCCACGCGCGATGCACAGCCAGCATCACGCCATGCAGCAAGCCCCAAACAATAAAATTCACGCCCGCTCCATGCCATAGCCCGCTGATGAACATCACCGCAATTACATTGAAATAGATGCGCCACGTCGCCACGCGCGAGCCGCCCAGCGGGATAAACACATAATCCGTAAGCCAGCGTGTCAATGAGATGTGCCAGCATTGCCAAAAGCGCTGGATATTTCTTCTGCCATAGGGCCAGTCAAAGTTCTCCGGCACGGCAATACCGAAAAGTTTGGCGGAACCGATGGCGATGTCGGAGTAGCCGGAGAAATCAGCGTAAATCTTGACTCCATAGGCAAGCAGCCACAAAGGCAGCGCCCAGCGATGAGCAATTGCAATATCGCGCATGTTCAGATGATCGGTCCATGCCGTCATCAAGTCGGCAATGGCAAATTTTTTGACCAATCCCGTAAGGATGCGCGAAAAGCCGCGTTCCCAGTCGTTCGACCAGTTGACGCATTCAGCGCGCAGCTTCGGCAAAAAATCCTGGTACCGCTTGATGGGACCGGCCACCATTGTCGGGAAGAAGAGAATGAAGGCCAGATATTCACCAAGAGAGCCAGCTTCTGTCTTAGCAGCGCGCCGATCCCAGGCATAGTGAAAAAATTCAAAAGTGAAGAAACTGATGCCGAGTGGAAGAAATTGTCCGCGCCAGTGAATTGGATTTTGATGATGAAAAAACAAATGATCGGTGAAAAAGTTCCAATATTTATAAATCCCCAGCAGAACCAGACTTTGCACAATGCCAAAGAAGCACCAACGAGAGCCTGGTCTATAAAGACGGCTGACAATGGACTCCCATAAAAAAATGAATAGGCATGCCGCGCCCCATAATCCTGCCATTTGCCATGCAAAATAAACGAAAAACCCACTGCCAAATAGAACAATCACCCAAGGCGCAAAACGGCGCGGCATCAGCCTGTACAGGGTGGCCGAAGGGAGAAGAAACGCAATGTAATAAATAAAGGTGTTGAAAATCATCGGCTCTTCAAATTACACCGTCTCCGGGATGAATCACCCTTGTGGGCAAACACGGCATTGATTTGAGTCTAAATCGTATAACGTCATTCCAGTTGCCCTGCATCCTCTTTATCCGCAATCAATTTTTCAAAAATATATCCGATATCATCCATCCCGTGCTCCATTACAATAACAAGCAAGATATCCAACTGCTGCATGGAGTGTGTCGATGAAAACGAACCGGATTTTGATCTGTGCCATGGTCTGCGCCTTGTGCATGTTCACAGCGCATGCGGCTGACAAGGCGAAGGGAGCACCCGAGGCAAAGGCGGTTGACCCCTACACCGAGGTGCAGCCGGCCACCGAGAAGCTGGACCTGGAGATGTATGGCCGCATCCGCAATGAAGGCTTCAACCACTCGCACGTGATGGAGTTTGGCTCGGCGTTGATGGACGGCATCGGCCCGCGCCTCACCGCCTCGCCCAATGCAAAACATGCCAATGAATGGACGCGCGACACTCTCACCAAAATCGGACTTGCAAATGCGCATCTTGAAGATTGGGGTGAGTTTGGCCTCGGCTGGCAGCAGTTGAACACCTGGGCGCGCATGGTTTCGCCCGACACCGCAGTGCTCATTCTGCAGGCCACGCCCTGGTCGCCCTCGACCAACGGCGCCGTCACCGGCGACGTGGTTTTCGTCCAGATCAACGACGACAAGGACTTCGACAAATACAAGGGCAAGCTCGAAGGCAAAATTGTGCTGTACGGCCCGATGCGCCCAGTGCCGCCGGTGGACAAGGCGCTCTTCAATCGTTTGACCGACAAGGAGCTCGAAGAGATTGCCACCTATGAGATTCGTGGCGACAGCGGCATGAGCCCCGAGATGCAGGCGCGCATGAAAGCCTACATGGAGCGGGCGCGGATGATTGACAAGGTGGCAAAGTTTTTTGCCGGGGAAAAAGTCGCCGCAGTCATTGAGCCCAGCCGCGACGGCAAGGACGGCGGCGGCTCCGGAGGAACCTTCTTCGACGACAACGGCGCAACCCTTGGCCGCACACCCTACATTGCCGGCACGCGCGTGAATGTGCCGGTGGCCGTGGCCGCTATCGAGAGCTACGGGCGCCTCTACCGCCTGACGCAGGCCAATGTCCCCGTCAAGGTCGAGATCAACATTGACACCAAATTCACCGGCGAACACGAACATGCCTACAACACGGTGGCGGAAATTCCCGGCACTGATCCCAATTTGAAGGAGCAGATCGTTGCCGTTGGCGGCCACCTCGACAGTTGGATCGCCGGCACCGGTGCCACAGACAACGGCGCGGGCGTGATTGTGGCCATGGAGGCCATGCGCATCTAGAAGGCGCTCGACGTCAAGCCTCGTCGCACCATCCGCATCCTGCTTTGGACCGGCGAGGAAGAGGGCCTCTTCGGCTCGCGCGGTTACTGCCGCGACCACTATGGTTCGGCTCCGCTCTCCACCGCGCCCGACCAGCAACGGCTGCCCGAGTTCATGCGCAAGGCCA
>JAJXXN010000082.1 GCA_021781075.1 Acidobacteriota bacterium
CATGGAACCTGTCGGAAGGCTCAAGCGGGTCGTCGGCGGGTTCCGCGTCGGCAGTCTCCGCCGGGTGCGTTGGATTCGCTATTGGTTCAGAAACACTCGGCTCCATCAGCTCACCCTCGACACGTTGTGGAGTGACCGGCTTGCGCCCGACCTTCGGGTTGGTGCCGCGCACCGGGGCGATGGCCTTGAGTTGGACGATGGACAAGCTCGGCCCGATTGCGCGCAGTGTTGCCGATTGCGAGCTCATCCTCTCGACCATTGCCGGCCCGGATGGAAAAGACACTTCTGTTGCGCGCGAATTCACCAGCCCACAATCGGACGACGTGGGGAAACTCCGCATTGGCTATCATGCCAGCGCTTTCGACAATCCACCCCCGGTGAAGGCGGAGCCGCCCACGCCGAATGAGAGTGCGGAGGAGAAGAAGGCGCGCGAGACGAGGAACCGGGCGGCCTATGAAGCACGTGAGCGCCGGATATATGACCTTCGCTTTGAGCGCGCGGCACTGGACAAGCTCCGCACGATGGGCCATGAGCCAGTTCCAGTAGAACTGCCGCAGTTGCCCTTCGGTGCCATTGCGGAGTTGCTCACTGCCGAGGCGGCAGCGGCCTTCGATGAGTTGACGCGCTCCGGGCGTGATGCGCTGCTTACCGAGCAAAGCCCGGACGATTGGCCAAACCTCTTCCGGGCGGCGCGTTTTTACCCGGCCGTTGAGTACATTCAAGCCAACCGCGCGCGAACGCTGGTGGTGGGGCAAATGCGCGCGCTCTTTGAAAAAGTGGACATCCTCATCACTTCTTCCTACAACGGCGACCAGTTGACGGCGACCAACCTGAGCGGGCACCCAGCGCTCATTGTCCCCAACGGGCTCCGCGGCAACGACGCGCCGCCGCCGGCCGGCTTTGACGACGGCAACAGCGACGACATCGGCGGGCCTGGGACGCCGGTCAGCATCACCTTCCTGGCCGCGCATTACAACGATGCGACGCTTGCCGAATTTGGCCGCGTCTACCAGCAAGCGACCGGCTTCAGCAAACTTCACCCACCGATTGATTAAGAATGCCCCATGGCCCTTGTTGAAATTGAGCAGGTGACAAAGAGCTTCACCGGCAATGCGCATCGCGCGGTTGACGGCGTGAGCCTGCACGTTGATGAGGGTGAAACAGTTGGCATTGTTGGTGAATCCGGATCCGGGAAAACCACGCTCGCGCGCATGATGCTTGGCCTGATTCCACCCACAAGCGGGAAGGTCAGCGTTGCGGGAATCGATTTTGCCCGCGCAAACCCAGAGGAACTGCGCGCGCTGCGTCGCCAGATGCAGCCAGTTTTTCAGGATCCGTATGGGGCGTTGAATCCACGGATGAAGGTTGGTGAAATTATCGCCGAGCCGCTGGTGATTCATCGCAAGGCGCTGGGGGGCCTTTCGCGCATGGGGCTTCACGGGCGCGTGGATGAGTTGTTAGGCCAGGTTGGGCTTGATGGTTCAGCAAGGGGCCGTTACCCGCATGAGTTCAGCGGCGGCCAACGCCAGCGCATCAACATCGCCCGCGCACTGGCGCTCAAGCCGCGCCTGCTGGTTCTTGATGAGCCGGTCTCCGCGCTGGACGTAAGCGTGGGTGCGCAGATCATCAACCTGCTGCGCTCACTTCAACAACAGTATCAATTGACAGCGATCTTCATATCCCATTCCATGCCGCTGGTGCGGTATCTGTGTTCGCGAGTCGTCGTGATGCGGAATGGAAGGGTTGTTGAGGAGGGCGAAGCGGTGGAGCTTTGCTCACGACCGAAAGAGGAGTACACGCGGCAGTTGATTGCGGCCACGCCGGAACTGCCTGCCGCCTGATGATGAATTACTCCGCGCCGGTTTTTTCCTCTTTGCCCTGCATGGTGACGGTCCAGTGCGCGTTGTCATCCGAGTGCTCCTGCCGAACATCGATATGGGCGGGCGAAGTGAATTCGTTGACCACGCGATAATAGACGGTTTTGCCCTGTTCTTCGACTTGCCAGGGGAAAATCCATGTGCTTCCGTTGATAATCAGCTTGCCGCTGCCTGCCGCCGTGCCATCCGGGAGGATCAGATTGGATTTGTAATATTTCCCCGCAGGGTTGTAGGTGTAAACAATCAGAATTTTCGATTCGCCATTGACAACCTGGTTGCAGGCGGCGAATTCATTGCTCTTCCAGCAGAGATTGCGGATCACGCTGGATTCGTGCGTACTCTTGCCGGTCTTCGCATCCACATGATCCAGCTCCGCCTTCCATGTGCCACGATAGGCAAGGACGGTATCGAGCGGGTTGGCGTTGGATTGGGCAAGTAAGGCAGTGCAACTGGCGCACATCGCCAAACTCAAAATGACGCCGAATCTACAGGTGATTCTCATGGTTTGACCTCGTTGGCATGGGTGGACAAAATGACTGCAGGCATATTTTGTTCAAAGGGCAACCCGGCGAGACAAGTTTTTTTTGCATCGCCGGGTGAATCAAGGCAAATTACTTGGGCTGCGTGGTTGAGTCCACAGGCTTGGCCGGGGCACTGGGGGTTTGTGAAGTGGGGGTAGCCGCGCCGGCAGCCGGGGTGGTCGCGGGCGAGGTGGCTGGTGTAGCGGGAGTCGTACCAGTGCCCGTTGCAGCGGGGTTTGCGGGAGTGGATCCAGGTGCTGCATTTGGCTGCGCTGGTTGACCCTGCGGGGCGGGATGTGGCGGCATGCCGGGATGATTCGGCACTCCAGGGTGGGCCTGCATGCTCATCGGCATCTGCGTGCGCGCGGGCGGCTCGGCAACGTCGAGGAGCTCAACATCGAAGATCAAATCGGTGCGCGGGGCTATATCAGGATGGTTTTTGGGGTCGGGGCTCTTGATGCCGCGTTCGCCATAGCCAAGTTGCCAGGGGATGAAGATGCGGCGCTTACCGCCGACCTTCATGCCCTCAAAGCCCATGTCAAAGCCGGGGATGGTGCGTCCTGACCCTTGCAAAAACTTGATCGGCTGCCCGCCCTTCTTGACCGGCTTGCCGTCCTTGTCGAGCTCCGGCTTGCCATCGGCGCCAATCACCGGGGCTTCGGGATGGTCAAACGAAGAATCAAATTTTGTGCCATCGGTGGCGAAGTAGCCGGTGTAGTGGAGCGTATACAGCTTGCCGGGCTCGGCGGGAGCACCGGTGCCAATCACCTGGTCTTGATAAAAGTATTTGATTGGCTTGGGAAAGAAATCCTTGGCTGGAGCCTTGATGGGGGGAATGCCGGGAGGCAGTTGGGGTGCGGTTGCGGTTGCATGTGCGGCAGTCGCAGTGTGCAGCTTGGCCGTGGTTGTGGTCGGTTTGGCTGTGGTTTGCGCCGTGGCTGCAACAGTGGCACCGGCTAAAAGGATTGCGGCAAAGGCCTTGCTCTTCATTGTTGTGGGAGGCTCCTCGTGTATGAGTCGAAAGTCTATCCGTCCATTGGATCCGGACACACTACCATTGTACTGACGCAATCCAGGTCCAGTTCGCTCATTCGCATTTTATATTTGGATATTGCGCACCGCTTACAAATTGGTACGGTGGCAGGCGTCAAAGGACAGCTGGTTGTCACTTCGTACCTTGTAAAATTGATTCAGCATAAAGGCACTGCGGAAAATGATCGCATTCATACAATCATTTGGATATTGGGGCAGGGGTGGCGGCTCGCGTATTCTGCGCGGATTGCTCGATTGCAACCATCCTCCGGTTATCAGCATTGCCACCGTCCCCGCAGAAACCGCCCAGCAAACCCCCATACCTGAAATCACAATGCCGGTTCGCCCTCGTTTGGGACGATTGGAGCATACCCGTCTCGCTGGCAAGCTGAACGCATTTGATCCACTTTTCCGCGCTTCCTTTGAAGAAAAGCTGATTCGCGTGATTGAACGCAAAAAAATCGACGCCATTCACCTGGTCGGGCATGGCTATGATCTTGTGCCGACGTCCAATGTGGCCGTGCGGCTGGACATTCCGCTTTTCCTCAGCGTGCATGACGACATTGAATATTTGAGTGAAAAACATGCGGCGCGGGATGAGTTGCGGGCGAGCATGGCGCGTGCCTGGCGGTATGCGACGAGTGTTTATGCCATCAGTGAAGAGATGGGTGTGGAGTACAGCCGCCGTTATGGCAAGCGTGAGTTTGCGATTGTGACGGATGGATTGAAGGGTTATGCGGCGCAGCCGTTGGCTCGCCCGCAAAAATCACTGCGCGTTTATTTCATGGGCCTGATTCATATGAGTTATCTGCCCAATTTTCGCGCCCTGCTGGACGCGTTAAAACAGTTGCGCGCGGAGCTGCCGGGATGGCAAATCGAATTGACTCTCCGCGCCGGAGCCCTTGCAGGTGTACTTCGCGACGATGATGTGAAGGTCACCGTGCTGCCCTTTGCCGGCGAGCGCGAGGTGCAGCGGGACATGGAGAGCGCCGACCTGCTCTACATGCCACTGCCTTTTGCGAAGGAGGCGGAGGCCTTCGGCAAGTTCAGCCTCTCAACCAAGATGGTGACTTACCTCGGCAGTGGATTGCCCATCGTTTATCATGGGCCGGCAAACTCGGCTGCATGCAATTTGCTCGGCAAACACGGGGCGGCCATCGCCATCCCATCGGAGGATCCGGCCGAGATTGCGCGCCAGATTCTGGCCTCACTACCGCGCAGGAATGAAATTGTAACCGCCGCACTCAGGCTAGCCCGCGAGCGTTTCGACCTTGCCGAACAGCAGCGGCGCTTCTGGACGCCGATGAGAGAGTTGCCCGCGAATCAATAACGCTCGGCTACTTATGCGGGTTACGCTCCACCCATGCGTCGTGGATCTCCTGGAAGATGTCGCGCAGTGATTTGGTAATGCTCCAGGCCGGATAGTGGGCCTTCATCTTGCGCAGGTCGCTGATATAGCAGATGTGGTCGCCCTCGCGGTTCTTGCCCACATACTCATGGAGCATCTTGTTGCCGCTGATCTGTTCGATCAAGGTGAACGCCTCAAGAATCGAGCAACTGTTCTCGCGTCCGCCGCCCAAGTTGTATACCTCACCCTGGCGCGGGTTCTTGATGAACTCGGCGATGAAGCGCGCCACATCGTGCGAGTGAATATTGTCGCGCACCTGCTTGCCCTTGTAGCCGTAGACGTTGTACTGGATGCCGGCAAGGTTGCACTTGATGAGATAGCTGAGAAACCCGTGCAGTTCCACGCCTGAATGACTGGGGCCGGTGAGGCAGCCGCCGCGCAGCGCGCAGGTGTTCATCCCGAAGTAACGGCCATACTCCTGCACCATGACGTCGGCGGCAACCTTGGAGGCGCCAAAGATGGAGTGCTTGGACTGGTCAATGCGGAAGGTTTCCGGAATGCCGCCCCAGAATTCCGCGGTCGCGTACTCCCAGCGCGTTTCCAGCTCCTTCAGGGGAATTTCGTTGGGCGCGTCGCCGTAGACCTTGTTGGTGGAGAGAGCGACGAAAGGCGCGGCGGGCACGGCGCGCCGTGTTGCCTCTAGCATGTTCAGCGTGCCCACGGCATTGGTGTCAAAGTCGTCAAAGGGAATGGTGGCGGCGAGGTCGTGGCTGGGTTGGGCGGCGGTGTGCACAATTGCGTCCGGTTTCAACTCCGCAAGCAGTTTGATCACACCCTCGCGGTCGCGGATGTCGAGTTCATGGTGGATGAAGCCGGGGATGATTTGTTCCAGCCGGTGCTGGTTCCAGCGTGTGTCCCCCTTGGGGCCGAAGAAAATGGCGCGTTGGTTGTTGTCAATCCCATGCACCTCCCAGCCTTGCGCGGCAAAGTGGATGCAAACCTCCGAGCCAATCAAACCCGACGAACCGCTGACAAGAATACGCATTGCTGGTCATCTCCAATGGAACCCGAAGCACGGGAAATTTCAGCATACACCGGCACTCGCATGAGCCGATAGTTACGTCAGTTTGCTTCCCCATCGTCACAAAAGTTCAACGGGTTGCTCAGGATGCAATTCGAAGTCGTCATCGATTTTGATGCGGGGGCCGCGGAAAAACCCATAGATGCTGTTGATGAGCATGGCAAGCAGATGCGCTGCCGTGGATGATGCCATGAAATAGATGGCATGCAGGGTGGAATCGATGCGGACAAGCGAGAGGAAGATTGCCTGGGCGGCAACAATCATTGCGATGGTGAGCCAACTGGTGGACCAGTAAACCCAGCGCCTGGCGGTGCTCATGTACCAGACCACGCCGATGAGATACGAAAAGCAACTGCTGAGCATCAGCCAGCCGACCTCATGCCGCAGCTTGGCGTAGTTGGGGCCGATCAGCCAGAGAATCCACTGTGGCTCCAGAAAGCCCGCCAACGAAATGATTGCGCAGATTGCGATTGCGACCGAGAGGATAAGCAGGTAATAGCGAAGGACGCGGTGCCTTGCCTGCCGGGCCATGAAGGGTTCAATCACGGTTGGATTGAAGGTGGAGAGCAACAGGAAAACCTGCCCCAGCCGCCCCAGGGCGCCCACCTCGGCAATGTTGCGTGTGCTGCCGTAGATGGAGATGAGGTAAATGGAAACCTGGCCCTGCAGCGAATAAAAAATCATGCTGGGAATATTTGGCATGGCATAGTTGAACATTTGGCGGGTGATAGCGGGGTTGGTTTTTAATGGGAGTATTGCGAATTGCGCCGCCTTGCGCCTGCTCAACAAACCCTGCAGAAAAATGCCCGCGGCATTGATCCATGCGGCTGCCCACGCATTGAGCCAATGCAGAAAATACATGCATGTGGTGCCCAGGCCGCGGGCGAGCACGCCGGCGAGATTGTAACGATAGTAGCTGCTGAGCTGACGGTTGATGAGCAGCGCCGGAGAAAAGCAGGAAACCACACCCGAGGCATAAACCGAAAAGACAATGGCACCAAACAACAATGCCGAGGTGCCCGCGGCCCAGTGGTGCAACCTGGCAATGTATGCGTAGAACAGGAGAGCAAAGGGCGAGAGCACCAGCAGCATCAGGTTGCGCACATGGCGGCCGGAACGGACATACTCGCCGACCACCGCAGCATTGTGAATGCGCCGACCGACTAAGGCGGTGATGGTGGCGGTGATGCCGAGGTCGGTGAGCATGGTGAAGGTTGTCTGGAAACTGAAGGCGAGGCTGAACTGCGCATATTCGGCCACCACCAGCCAGCGCATCATGAAAAGACCAATGACCAGCGTGATGAGTTGCACAATGCCCTGGCCGGCGAGATAGACGGCGACAACGCGCGCGCGGCGGCGGAGATGCACAGAGGCCAAGTGTTCGCCCACGAACTGGATGAGGGTCTTCAATCCCAACCTCGATGACTGATGGCCGCGTGGCGGCTTCGGACTCGGTCAATTATATCAATGCAAATTTTTATGGCTGAACCTGCCTCAACCGTTGCAGGCATTGATCCATGGCGGCGGACCACTCGGCACGGTATCGCGCCCAACTGCGCTGTTCGGCGGTGCGCCGCCCCGCTTCCCCAAGGCGATGGAGCAGTTCACGGTCTTCAGCCAGCCGCGTAAGTTGTTCGGTGATTGCATTCGCATCGCGGATTGGGACGACCAGGCCGTTTTCTCCGTGCTGAATCACATCGCAGGCGGCGCTGTTGGGCGTTGTGATCACCGCCATCCCCTGCGCCATCGCCTCAAGGATCACCAAGCCGAAGGCGTCGGAGAGGGTCGGGAATACGAGCACATCGTGGGTGCGCATCTCGGCAAGCACCTCATCATGAGGAAGAGTTTGCAGCCAATGGAATTTCCCCAGTGCGTTTAGAAGTACATTGCATTTATATTTTGGGTTCACACCGCCTATCAGTGTGACTTCATGAGCAACTGCCAACTGTTCAACTGCCTTGAACAGATAACTGATGCCCTTGCGCTGATTCATTGAACCAACATAGAGAATGCGCAAAGGATCCGTACGGCGGGTGATTTGGCGAGGCGGGCCGGGCGGTGGAGAACCGTAGTTGATGGTGTACACCGGTTTGTTGAGCGGTTCCGGAAAGAGATCGAGCGTCCTGGCGCAATAACTGCTGGCCACAAAGATGGCATCGGCGCGACGCAGCTCCTCATCCTTGCGCGCGAGTTTTTCCGGGCTGTCATGCACGCCACCCAGGCATTCAATCCATTCCGGGTTCAGTTCGCGCTCAAGACGGATCATTTCATCCACAGCCCGATAATGGACTGCGGGCAACTCAAAGATGCACTTGATGCCCAGCCTGCCGGCCACCTGAAAGCACTGCAATGCGCAATCGTCGTAGGAGTAGATGGCAGTGGGGGTGGCGCGCCGGGCAGAGAGATCGTGCGCAACTTTGCGATCCAGTCGGCGATAGGTGGCATCCACGCCAAAAAATGATTTTTCTGCGTTGCTGTGGATGCTGATTCCGGCGCGGTAGAGCAGATGGCGGGCCATCTCATTCCACACTTGCGTGTGAATCAGATTCGGGTCAAGATCAGGGTAGGAACGGCGTAGAAGTTCGCGCAGTACTTTTGTGGGAAGAAATTTCGCCAAGCTCGATGCGGGGTTCCAGGCAACCGTGGTGTAAAAGCCGGCCAATCTGCCCGACTCATGAAGTGCCTGCGCAGCCTGGCGCACATTCTGGTTGCCAGTGGGGTGAACCAGCAGTACGCCCTGACCTGTTCCGGTGGCTGATTCCTTGTTCACGTTTGCGCTCCACTCTCCCGACCCAGCATATCGCAGACAGTCAATTTTGCGGCACGCCGGTTGTAAAGATCAGCTCCGCAGTACCACGATAAACCCGGTAGAGCGCAAATTGACGGTCATCTGTTGTGCGCAGTTCAAAGAGCAACTCGGCGCGACGGTCCGCCATGGCATCCACTGCATCAATCAAGCGCATCCGTGGCCGCTCGTCCAGATGAAAAAGGTCCGTGACCTGCTTGAAGACAATCAACGGGTTGCCATACAAATCCGGTTGCGCGATCAAAGTTATGTATTTTGCCTCCTTGCCGGCCAGGTTATTCGTTGCCGTCAGCACCAGCGTGGCGTTGGAGTTGTAAGCCAACTCAAAGCTCTTGAAAATTTCATCGCCCAAAACCTGCGGCGCGGCGGGCGTCTCAATTGCAGCCGGCGCTGTTTTCTTGCTGTGTTTCCCGGCAGGCAGAGGTACACCCAGCGGCTTCATGCCCATCGCATCCAGGGCAATTTGCTCAAGCGCCGCCTTCATCTTTTTCTCATCCGAGGAGTCGGCCCAACGGTACTTCCACAAATGTTCGGGGCGGGTGGTTGCATCCGAGACGGCAACTGCCTGGTTCATATCCGCCGGCAGCCCCTTCAATTGCGGGGTCAAGTCAAGATTCAATTCGCCCATGTGCCCGCGCAGCAAACGCGGGCGGTTGGGATCAATCTGCCCTGCATTCGCAGCGCTTGTTTGCACCGCGGGCTTGGGCTTGTGCAGAACCGGGCGGTCATTGTCCGCGGGGGCGTTTTGAGTGCCGCTTGCGGTGGCGGGCGCATCCGATTTCCGGTTCAGGTGCGGGCGATCCGCATCGTCCGCGGGAGCCGGTTGCGAAGCTCCGGATGCGGACTGGCCGTTTGTATTGGCCTGCGAATGCTTGCGATAGAGAACCGGACGGTCGCTTTCGCCAAAATCATCTATTTTTTGAAATTGCTGCCGTTTATGCGTGGGCTTTGGCAGTGGCAGTGGAGCGCCCAGCCCAACCCAATTGCCTTCAATGCGGGCAGCATTCTGCACGGCGAACAATCCAACCGGATGCCCGCTTGCTTCAATCTCATACTCCACCTGTGGGGCAACCGCCAGCGGCTCGGGCCGCGAAAGATAAACCGTTCCATCCTGCAGCGCATCGCCATCATAGACACACACCGGCACCATGCGGCTTGCTGTCGGCTTCTCCATCGGCCCAGTCCACTCATAAACTGAAACCGCCCGCAGCACCGGCGGCTTCTCGTCCAATGGCTTCTTGTACACTTGGCCGCTCACCGCGGTGCAAAGGGCGGTGAGCGCCGCAATTGTGCAGAGTGCCCTGATTTTGTGTTCTGCATCCATTTGCTGCTTCCACCCCCGTCCCTGAAGCCCAATTTTCATCCATTCAAAACCAACGCCGCCGTTTGGCAGACCATCTCCACCCTGCCAGTGTAAAACTATCATTGACTTTGTCGCACCCCACCGCTGGAAGGAGATTTTCATGGAACTCAATAAAAAGGTTGCCAACTTCACCTTGCAGACCGATGAGGAGAAGACGGTCAGCCTCAGTGATTTTGCCGGCAAACCGGTCGTACTCTTCTTTTACCCCAAGGCCGACACGCCCGGCTGCACCATCGAGGCCTGCGGCTTCCGCGATGCCTTCACCAAGCTTACCCGTGCCGGGGCGGTTGTACTTGGCATTTCACGGGATACGCCGAAAGCGCAGGCGAAGTTTCGCGCCAAGTACGACCTGCCTTACACACTGCTTGCCGATGTTGACGAAAAGGTCTGCAAGCAGTTTGACGTGCTCAAGGAAAAAAACATGTACGGCAAAAAGGTCTGGGGCATAGCGCGCACCACTTTCCTCATCGGCCCCGACCAGAAGCTGCTGCATATCTTTGAAAACGTCAAGCCGGAAGGGCACGCCGAGGAGGTGCTTGCGATTCTCAAGGAGCACGGCAAAAAGACAAAGGAAGCCTGATTGGCGCCGTCGGCACTACAGCCTTGCGCGCCGGGAACATTTCCCACGCGCAGCTTTTTTGAGCAGCCGCCCGAATTTGTGGCCCCGCGTCTTCTTGGCAAACTCCTCGCGCGCAATTTCAAAGGCCGCTGGCTGGTTGGCCGCATCGTGGAGGCCGAGGCTTATCTTGGCCCCCACTCCCGCACCCCCGACGCCGCCGCGCACAGCCACCGCGGCCCCACCCCTCGCAATGCGGTTCTCTTCGGCCCCGCCGGCCACTCCTATGTGTATTCGATTTATGGGCGCTACTTCTGCATGAACATCAGTTGCGAGCCTGCGGGTCGCGCCGGCTGTGTTTTGCTGCGCGCTCTCGAGCCACTTGCAGGGATTGCGCTCATGGCATCCAACCGCGGCCTGGATCCCAAAACAGCCAAGCCTTGTCAACTCACCTCTGGTCCCAGCCGTCTCTGCCAAGCCCTGGCGCTGACACGCGCCGCGCAGAATGCGATAGACCTGCTTTCGCCGCGCTCACAACTGCAAATTCTTGAAGATGGTTTCTGCGTCACCGAGTGCCTGGCCACCCCACGCATCGGCATTAGCCCGAGCAATCCGGCATTCGATTGGCCATTGCGTTTTGTTTTGCCCGGCAATCCGTTTGTCTCCGGCCCCAGAAAGCACTCTGGCGCGCGTCATCGCATCCGCTAAAATTACGTCTGTACAACTGAAGTCAATTCACAACCGATGGAGATGTTTTTTTGAATTCACGCAGCCTGCGTCCACTTGTTACAGTTTTTTCATTGGCCGGCATTGTGTTTGCCGCCGGGTATGCCCAACAACCGCAGACCTCAGCCCCCGCACTGCAAACGCAACCGCAAAAACGCTCTTACCCGGCCCCAACCAATCTCAAAGTGTTGCCCAAGGACCTCACCGGTGAGCAGGTGCACGAGATCATGGAGCAGTGGGAGGCGGCACTGGGCGGCCATTGCGGCACCTGCCACACGCCCGACCCAAAGAACATCGGCCCCAACGGCCGCCCACGCCTGAACTTTGCCGACGACTCCAAGGATGAGAAGGCAACGGCGCGCAAGATGTACCAGATGGTTGAAGAGATCAACGAGAAGTACATCTCGAAGATTGACAGCTCCGGCGATCCGGTAACTTGTGGAACCTGTCATCGTGGCCATCTCGGCCCGCAGCCCTTTGTTCCCGCGCCCGAGGAGCACGACCATGAGCACTTGGACACTCCCCCGCACGCTGCAGTGCAAAAATAACAGGCCGCAGGCCAACAATCCTGCCGCCCGCGTGTTTATTACTGTGCAACCCTGAAATGCGGTATCCTGAATATGGATGCGCCCGTAGCTCAGCTGGATAGAGCGAATGCCTCCGGAGCATTAGGTCGGGAGTTCGAATCTCTCCGGGCGCACCATGCAAATCTTCAGATTTGGCATTTGCCAGCATAGAACAAGGAAGCCCGCTCCTGGAGCGGGCTTCCTTATTGTGCATGGTCATCGACCTGAGCCGATCAATTTGCTGCCGGCTTTTTGCTCATCCTGATCTTCACAGACGCCTTTTCTTTGGATTTTTTCAAGCTCAAATTGCCTGTGCCGGACCAGTGCGCTGTGGAGGCTGTGATTATGTAATCGTCAGCATCCAGGGCCGAGTAGGAGGTGAATACCCCGCCTGCACCGGTATATCCCTTGAGCACAACCGTGCCGTCGGATTTTGAAATGGTGATGGCGGCTTTGGCCCAGGGTTTGCCCGCCAGCAGGACGGTGATTTGCAGTGGCTGCCCAGTGCCGCTTCTGACGCCGCCCCGCGTGTCAGTCAAAGTATTCGGGGTGCTGCGTACGCCCCCTCTGGGGTCGTTCAAGCCATTTGGGTCGCTGCGCACGCCGCCCCTGGGGTCATTCAAGCTATTCGGGTTGTCTTGCTGGGCAAATGCCACGCGAGGGTTAGGGACGAAAAACAATGCGGTCGCAAACAGGGGAAGGAACACGGTACGGGCAGATTTCATTTGAATCATGCAGTTGACTCCTTGTGTTGTTGTTTGAGTTGTTTTTTGGCGTGTTTTAACTCACGCCGCATCTCGAGTACTTCTTCCGCAAACAGGTGGACAATGATCATGAAAAACGGAATCAGGAAGTCCAGGAAAAGGCCGAGGTTTTGCATCAACACATAGGTCAGCAGCAGGCTGAAAAGAATGCTGAAGAAGAAGCCCGCCCACTTCCAGCCGGCATTGAGTTCCAGGGCGCCCAGCAAGGCCAACGCCAGCACAATGGACCATTCAATCAGTTCCGCCGTGCGGTCTGAGATGGGTGTGAAGGTGCTCATGGGGTCGCGCATGGCCTCGACAAAATTGGCATGCAGCATGGCCCCCGGCTCATCGCCGCCCGGTGAGGCGTGCATATCCACAGGGTCGCCGAGGTTGTAGGCAATATCGTGCCAGTTGCCGCCCACAATCACCGTCTTATCCGCGAGCGCCTGGCGCAGCTGGTTCAGGTCCATGCGCGCCACTTCCACCCCGCTGAAGACAAATTGCCTTCCGTTGCGCGTGCTGAAATCATCAGGCGTCAAAAATTGCGCAAAGCGGTATCCCTTGTCTTCATCCTTGACAAGGCTGGCATAGGCGATTGGGTCATTGATGCGGGTGATGGCCAGCGAAAAGGAGTCAAGGTAGCTTTTGTCACGCAGTTGGATCATGCCGGGAATTTTTCTCAGGTCGACCGGGAGTTCGATATGCCCACGCTGTACGCAAGGCAGGGACGCAAGATGCGAAGTGTAAACCGAAGGCGACTCGTAACGTTTTTCAATCTCCCCCTCATAATCACCCATGTAATCCGTGGCAAGCACAACATGGCGTCCGGTATCGCACATGCGGCCCACCGCTGCAAAGAACGCCTCGTCTTCCTTGCGGTAATCAGGAAACTCATAATCCGGCTTGTCCGGCAATGGTGAATCGAGGGCGACATCAAAGGCCACTGTGTTCACCCCGGCCTCACGAAGCCGGTCCAGCAGCGCAGCCAGCTTGTCCCGTTTCAAAGGCGAGCGCGATTGGTAATCCTCGCTCCAGTAGTCATCGTCCTGCAACAAAACCAATGCGGTGTACCGCGGATAGACCGGCCCGCGGCGCTGCATGCGCACCTGCTTTTGATAGAGCCAGTAGCGCCAGTCAATGAAACGCTGGCTGTCACTCAATTCATGGCCAAGGTAAACGCCAAGCAACAGCAGCAAAACGAAGCGCAGCCAATGGTGCCAGCCTTTGCGCACAATGGGCCGGGTGATTTTCTTCAAGACCGCTTGAATCTGCTCAAGCCGCTCGGAATGCCGCATAGACCTCTTTTACAGACCAGGGGAAGGGGGGGGATTTTCCTGTTCCCGAAGTGTATTGGAGCCACAGGCATGTTTCAACAGCGAAATCAATTATCTTTGGCCGGCGTGTTTGCAGGCGCATCCTGGCGTTGTTTCATCAATCGCGCGCCGCATACCCCGCAAGCAGTGGCGATGGGCGCGGAAAAACATCCTGATGGGTGAATTTGCCCCGCACCCGCATTTTTGCGGTGATGGGTATCGCAATCCCGGCGCTGCCAACTAGGCGGTTTTTTTCTGTTTACTGTATCCTGAAACAAATGTTCCACAACACCGAAGACATCCGCATTAAATGGACGAAGGTTGTTTTGCCGCCTGTCTTCCTTGAAGAGGAGATGCCGATACAGGAGGCTTCATCGGCAACCATCTTCAACGCCCGCGCGGCGATCAACGAGATTCTCGTCAAGCGCGATGACCGCCTGCTGGTCCTCGTTGGCCCCTGCTCCATCCATGACACCAGGGCCGCGCGTGAATATGCCTCGCTGCTCAAGGAGGCCATCACGGCGCATTCCCGCGAGCTTCAGATTGTGATGCGCGTCTACTTTGAAAAGCCGCGCACCATCATCGGCTGGAAGGGGCTCATCAATGACCCCAACCTCGACGGCTCCTACCAGATCAACGAGGGCCTGCGCCAGGCGCGCAAGTTATTGCTGGACCTTGCGGAGATGGGCGTGCCCTCGGGGACCGAATTCCTTGACATGATTTCGCCGCAATACATTGCCGGGCTGGTGGCGTGGGGGGCCATCGGCGCACGCACCACGGAAAGCCAGGTCCACCGCCAGCTCGTTTCCGGCGTCAGTTGCCCGGTCGGCTTTAAAAACGCAACCTCGGGTGATGTGCAGGTTGCGATTGATGCAATTCTCTCCGCGGCCCACTCGCACACATTCCTCGGCCACACCAAGCACGGCCAATCGGCAATCTTCGTGACCACCGGCAATCCTGATTGCCACGTGATTTTGCGCGGTGGCAGCAGGATGGTCAATTACACTGCGGAGGCGGTCCAAGAGACAACTGAAAAAATGTCCGCTGCGGGGCTCGACCCGCGCATCATGATCGACCTGAGCCACGCCAACAGCAACAAGGATTATCGCCGCCAGGCCGTGGTTTGCGGCGATGTTGCCGGGCAGGTTGCAGCCGGCAACAAAAACATCATCGGCGTGATGATTGAAAGCAACCTTGTCGCAGGCGCGCAGAAGTTTCTCCCCGGCCAGCCGCTCGTTTACGGGCAAAGCATCACCGACAGTTGCATTGACTGGGCGGAGACAAAAACGCTCCTCGCTGAACTCGCCGAATCCGTCAAGGCGCGACGCAAGGCAAAGTAGCCATGCCCAACAGCAACCCGGTTGCCAGCATCCGCCGCACGCTGCGGCACAGTCGATGGCTGCAGGTGCTGGCCCTGATTGCAATCTGGTACCTCGCCGAGATGCTGGTTCACTGGCTGCATGTGCCCATCTCGGGCGGGGTGGCCGGCTTGCTCCTGCTGCTTGCGCTCTTTGCCTCTGGCCGTTTTAGCCCACGCAATCTGCGCCGCGGGGCCATGTGGTTTCTGGCTGAAATGCTGCTCTTCTTCATTCCCGCAGTCCCCGCCATCATCAATCACCGCGAGTTTTTAGGCTGGCTCGGCATCAAGGTTCTCATCGTCATCCTCGCCGGAACACTCATTGTCATGGTCACCACTGCCCTCGTGGTCGAGCTCTATTTCCGCTGGTTTGCCCGCCAGGCGCGCCCCGGGCCAATGGACGGGGCCCAATCATGAGCAACCTTGCCAATGGCTGGATGCAAACTGCGACCATGGCTGTTGTTGAGTCCGTGCTCCTGTGGTCTGTGGTCACCATCGGGCTCTACTATCTCGTCAAACGGCTGAACCGGCGCTTGCCGGCTTGGTGGTCGGCGCCAATTTTCCTGACCCCGGTTTTGCTGATTTTCATCACACTCACCTTCAATACCAACTATGCAACCTATCTCCGCGGCACTCACTGGCTCATCGTGCTCCTCGGCCCGGCAACAGTCGCCTTCGCCGTGCCCATCCATGAACAGCGCCACCTCATCTTGCGTCATTGGCCCGCACTTGTGATCGGCGTTCTCGCAGGCAGCTCTGTTGCCATTCTCTCTTCATGGATTTTGGCCTCCCTGCTGGGTTTGCACGGTGCGCTGCGGCTGAGCCTGCTCCCACGCTCCGTGAGCACGCCGTTTGCCATGGTTGTCTCAGGAGAGATCGGCGGCATCCCGGAACTCACTGCGATCTTTGTCATTTTGACCGGGGTCTTCGGCGCATCGATCGGCGAAACCATCCTCTACTGGTTGCCCCTGCGCTCCTTCATGGCGCGCGGCGCGCTCTTTGGCATGGGCGCCCACGCCGTTGGCTCCGCGAAAGCACTCGAAATCAATCGCGACGAGGGCGCAATCGCCGGCCTGGTCATGATCTTTGCCGGAATTGTGAATGTCTTGGCGGCGCCAGTTTTGGCATATATTTTGCAAAAATTATGATTATTTCCGCCTGTATCGCTCATATAGACTAATCTCACCCTGAGTCTGGAGCCGTGAGCGATGCCCCCTATTTTTGAACCCCGTAGTTCTTCCGCTGTCACCGCCTCTGCCCCTGATCCGCGCGGCAGCTACAACACTTTTCTGCTCTTCGTCGCCGGGCTCGGTGGACTTCTTTACGGCATTGACGTAGGCATCATTGGCGGCGCGCTGCCTTACCTGGAAGCCACCTCGCATCTCGACCCCTCCCAGCTCTCCTCCATTGTCGCGGCGGTTCTGCTGGGCAGCGTCTTCTCCACGCTCTTTGCCGGCTCGCTGGCTGAGCTCTTCGGCCGCCGCAAGATGATGATCCTCAGCGGCATTGCGTTCTCCTTCAGCATCCCCATCATCGCGCTCTCGCAAGGTTTCACCACGCTCTTCCTGGGGCGCCTGTTGCAGGGCATGAGCGGCGGCTTTGTTGGCGTCGTCGTCCCGCTCTACCTTGCCGAGTGCCTCAGTGCCGACCGCCGCGGCCGCGGTACGGCCGCCTTTCAGTGGCTGCTCACGTTTGGCATCGTTGTCGCTGCGCTGGTCGGAATCTTTTTCAGCTATCGCGTCACCGCCGTCGAGCAATCGGCCAACGCCGACCTCATCTACCAATTCAAAGACCACGCCTGGCGCTCCATCTTCTGGGTTTCACTGCCGCCGGGATTGCTGTTCATACTCGGCGCCTTCTTTGTCAGTGAGTCGCCACGCTGGCTCTTCAAGCGCGGCAACAAAGAAGCCGCCCTCAAGGCCCTGCTTCGCTCACGTGGCGACGAACAGGCGCACACTGAACTGGAAGAGATGGAGTCGCTGGCTTCCGCGGGTGCCGGGGCAGGCAGCATGGCACAGGAGTCCCTGCTCAGGCGCAAGTACATCATCCCCTTTCTGCTGGCCTGCCTCATTCTTGCCTGCAACACGGGCACGGGCATCAATTCGATGATCGGCTTCAACACCGCCATACTCCTGCAAAGCGGATTGAGCGACCTCGCCTCGCACTGGGGCTATGCGCTGTTCACCATCGTCAATTTTCTTGCCACCATGGCCGGCATGACCCTGGTCGACAAAAAGGGACGCAAGCTTCTGCTTTCCATCGGCTCCGCCGGTGTCATTGTCGCGCTGCTGGGGACAGGGCTTCTTTTTCGCGCAACTGAAACAACCAGCATCGACCTGCATACCGCCCTGCAGGCGCGCGTGAGCAGCGACCAATCCCTGGGAATCACGTTTGACCGTGCCACGGCCTCGGCACTGCTTGCCAATACGGGGAGCACTATCGACCCCGGCCGCGCCGCGCTCTCGATTATTTACAGTTACGGCGACTACACTTCGGCTACCAGCTTTGTCCGCTCCGACGACAACGCGGCAAAGCCGATAGAAATCACCCGCAAAGACTCCATCCCCTCCAACGGGATAAATTCCTTTTTCACAAATCCATTTGCGAATCTCGAAGCCGCGCAGACCGCGCCGCTGGTGATTGAAAAAGCCTCCCTCTCGCCCATTCCGGGAACCCGCCACGGCTGGGTGGTTGCGCTTTTCCTCTACCTTTTTGTCGCCTTTTTCGCACTGGGGCCGGGCGTAGTGGTCTGGCTCGCGCTCTCCGAGCTGATGCCCACCCGCATCCGCTCGAACGGCATGAGCGTCGCCTTGGTCGTCAACCAATCCATCTCCACCACGCTTGCGGCCATCTTTTTGCCCTTCGTGGGGCGCTACGGCTACTCGCACATGTTTTACGTTTACGCAGCCATCACCGTGGTCTATTTCCTGGTCGCGGTTTTTCTACTGCCTGAGACCAAGGGAAAAACCCTGGAGGAGATCGAGGCGCATTTTGCCGGCCACTGAGAAAGCGCCTGCCCTGGACTCATCCATTTCACTCCCCTGCCGATGAATTCCCCGGGCGGTGAAACAGCCGCCTTCCGCCGGAGGAGCGGCGATCCATGTCATTTTTAAAATGGAGTGACAAACTCAGCGCTGGCGTCCAATTCATTGACCATGAGCACCACAAGCTTGTGGACATGGTGAACGATCTGCACGATGGCGTGATGTCGGGGCGCAGCAAGGAAGTGGTCGGCAAGGTCCTCGACGAGCTTGTTGATTACACGGTGACCCACTTCGCCCACGAAGAGAAATATTTTGGTACAAAAGGCTATCACGAGGCAGCCGCCCACAAGCACCAGCATGACGAGCTGATCCGCCAGGTGGCGGAGATTCAAGCACAATACAAATCAGGCGCCCTGGGCACTCTCTCAATGGACCTGATGAAGTTCCTGCAGAAATGGCTGGTGGTGCACATTCAAGGCTATGACAAGCGTTTCGGCAAGCACCTCAGCGAGAACGGTGTTCGCTGATCCGGTAGTCGGTCTGCGGATCAGCCCGCCTCCACCACAGCCTTGGAAAGGTTGCGCGGCTTGTCCACGTCCACGCCGTGTTCAAGCGCCATGAAATAGGCAAAGAGCTGCAATGGGACCACCTCGGCGATTGGAAGCAGGTGTTCATCCGTTGCTTCGATCTCAACACAATCGGTGGAAAGTGGCTTGACCTGCTCGTCGCCGGCGTTCGCCAATACAATCACCGGTGCACCCTGCTTCTTCATATCGCCGAGCAGTTGCAAGGTCTTCTCATAGCGCAGCACGGAGCCCTCATTGCCACGGTCCACCGTGGCCAGCGCCACCAGCGGAACATGCTCACTGACCAGCGCATTCGGGCCGTGTTTCAGTTCGCCGGTTGGATAACCTTCGGCGTGCACGTAGGAGGCTTCCTTCAACTTCAACGCGCCTTCGCGGGCAATTGCATAGTGGATGCCGCGGCCCAAAAAGAGATAGGATTGCGCGGTGCGATATTTGTTTGCCAACTGTGCCATCTGCCCGCGCCAAGCATCCAACTGCCTCTCAATCATCGTCGGCACGGCTTCCAACTGCTGAATGTGATGCTGCAACTGCTGCGTGTTGATTTGCCCCAGTCGCGCGCCCTCATACAGGGCCAACAGGTATAAAACCGTCAACTGGCCGGTAAAACTTTTTGTTGCTGGAATTGCAAGCTCTTTGCCAGCGGCCAGGGGCATGGAAAAATCCGCCTCCCGCGCCATGGTGGACTCGGGTGAATTGGTGATGGCCAAAATCTTTTGTCCGCGTGTCCGCGCCGCACTCAGCGCCGCCAGCGTATCCGTCGTCTCGCCCGATTGCGAAACCACGATCACGCTCGGATGGCGCAGATCCCTGGAGCCACGCAAACTGTACTCGCTGGAGTACTCGACATCCACAGCCAACCCACACAGGTCTTCGAGCAGAATCTCGGCCGCCAGCCCGCTATGGCGGCTTGAGCCGCTGGCCGCAACCAGAATCTCACCGGCCGGCGAACTCCAGGCGCGGATTTGACCGGCTACCTCGGAGATCAGCTTGTCATTGTTCAAATAGAGGGCAATCGTCCGGCGCATGGTATCCGGCTGTTCGTAAATCTCGCGCAACATGGCATGAGGAAATTTGCTGGTGTCGCTCATTCTCTTGTTGATACTCCAATCTTGCGCTATGGAAAATGCAAATTGACACATCCAACGCTGAATATGATTTTAACTTAAATCGAGCAATTTGAGCTATTTTGCTCATTTTGCTGACTGGTAAATCTTATTTTATGAGCGATATGAACACTCTAGTTGAAAAAATGCTAATTTTTGTTCCTCTCACAGGTTAGAATCATTCACGTCATGGCTGATTCACTCAACCGCCGTTCTGAAAAAATTGTCAAACTTCTGCTGCGCGTTGGCAGCGCCAGCGTGGAAGAGATTCTGGCCGAAGTTGGCTCCTCCGCCCCCAGCATACGCCGCGACCTTGCACGGCTTGAAAACCGCGGGCTCATCCGTCGCACGCACGGCGGCGCCACACTGGTTGAACCGCTTCTTTACGAGCCATTCCGATTTGACAGTTCCTTCCTCTCACGCGAGCAGCGCCACGCGGTTGAAAAACGCCGCATAGGCCTCGCCGCGGCAGAACTGGTCCAGGCCAACGAAACCATCGGCCTCACCGCCGGCACCACCACCACACACATCGGGCGCAGCCTTCGCCACCGCGACAAAATCCAGATCGTCACCAATGCCATCAACATCGGCATGGAACTCTGCAACCAGCCGGGCATTCGCACGTACCTCACCGGCGGAGTGGTTCCATGGGCGTGGAGTTTCTCACTCACCGGCAATGCGGCGCTCAGCTTTCTCGATGATGTTTATCTGGACAAGGTCTTTCTCAGCGTCACCGGCATCAGCGCTGAACGTGGCGCCACCACGCTTGAAACCGACGAGGCGCTTGTCTATCGCAAGATGCTCAAGCAGGCCAAGCAGGTGATTGTGGTTGCCGATTCCAGCAAGCTGGAAAATGTGAGCCCGGCCTTCATCTGCCCATTGAGCGAAGTGAACATTTTGATTACTGATTCCAATGCATCACTGGCGCAGGTGGAGCCTTTTGAACAGCAGGGTGTCCGCGTGATTCGAGCCTGATGGCCTAGGCGGGTTGCAACTGAATGCGCATCATCCGCGCCGCCTCACGCACATCCTCCAGCCGCAGGCAGGGCAAACCCTGTCGCAGGCCCCCAACGGGAACGGCGTGCGCCGGGGGGCGCGTCAGCAGCGATGCGTGCAGGCTTGCAACCCCTGAAATTCTGCGCACCTCAAGCAAATTCGTCAGCCGCAATCCACCGCCGGCCATGATTTCGACCCGCCCAGCCGCCTGCTCGCGTAGTCGTGCAATTCTCTCCGCGCCATCGAGCACATTGGGCGCCCCGCCTGATGTCAACAAGCGAACCGCGCCCGTGCGGATGACATCCTCCAATGCGTGGCTCAGGTTCGAGATCACGTCAAAGGCGCGGTGAAAGGTCACTTCCATGGGCCGCGCGGCATCGACCAGCTCGCAGCAAAGCGGCACATCAACATGCTGCCCAAGATTCAGCGCGCCCACCGTCACGCCCGCCGCGCATGCCCGCTTGGCAGTCTCAATCTCAGCCAGCATCTGCTCAACTTCATGTGCGCGATAATGAAAACTGCCATCGCGCGGCCGAATCAAAACAGTGACCGGAATCGAGACCGCCTCAATCACCTGGCGTGTCAATTCCGCGTTCGGCGTCAGGCCATCCAGCTGCAAATGCGCGCAGAGCTCAAGGCGGTCAGCACCGCCGGCCTCCGCAATCACCGCTGATTCAAGCGACTCAACACAAATTTCCAGCATAAAAATCCAACAAGGCGATCCAGGCGCCCTTTCTTCCAGAGCCCCAAAATCAGGGTGAACAACCTACCAGATTAGAATATATCAGGAAAAGTGGATATTGAACGTAATAGCTAGAAATGCTCAAATTAACTATCTGTATGCCTCCGCACCATATTCCTGGTGAGCGTTTATCCTATTTTTAATCATTCATTTAGTCTTGGATTATCCACATTTAATCCACTGTCCTCGCCCATTGATATTCATTCCTTTGCAAGGCGTGTGGAAAGTTAAACTGATTAAGGTCGCGCCTTACGACTGTCGGAAAGGACTGCAATGTTTTCGATTCCCTTCAACCAAACGCAGATTCTCTTTACCCTGCTGCTTGCGGGGCAGATGATCCTGCTGATTGTGCTCTATGGCCGCGACCGCACCCGATTGCATCCCTGGTTTGCGGCGAGCGTCATGCTCACCGCCTTCAAGGAGCTCGTGGACCGGCTGCTCTTTGAGCGTGTGCCGCAGATCCCCTATGAGTTCATCAAGGACTCGCTGGCGTTTTTCACAGTCCTTGTCAGCATCGGCGTGTTGATTGAGGTTGGTTTGCAGCTTTTCCCCGGGGTTGCGGTCAAGAGTCGGCTCCTTGCCGGTGGCGCGATCGGCGTTCTAGCAGGGATTGTTGTTTATCTTTGGGGCCCCTGGGCCGCCAACGGGGACATCGGCTTCAAATCACAGATTGGTGTGATTAATTTGCTCCTCATCATCGCATCGCACAGCCAGCAGGTTCTTGTGCCCAGCGCGACGGTGCTGCTGGGCCTGTTGGGGCTTTTTGCGCTGCGCGGAAAACACGGGGTGTGGCGAACACACACGGCGAAGATACTGGCCGGGTTGACCACCATCGCGCTCATGTTCCTTGTGGTTCGCGCCGCCGGCCAATCCATCGCCATCAGGGCCAACGCACATGGCATGACGCCAAAGGAATTCGCGCAGATCGAGGACCTGATGGACCACCTGCGCACGCTTCCCTTCGTCACCCTCATCATCGTGCAAATCTGGTGGATCAACGCGCTGTGGAAAGACGAACCTGTAGTGAAAAAGCTTGAGGGCTGAAAGACGGAAGCAAAATTAACAAGGCCGGGGAAATCAAATTTCCCCGGCCTTTGCAATGTGGCGCTGCTTTGGAGCTTGTTGAAAAAGTGTTTTGAGCGTTTTGCAGTACGCGAGAGAAACATCCCTCAGCGGCTGAAGCCCGCGTTTTTATTGCATTTTTTCGGAACTACTGAAGTCGTGCCCTTTCAAAACTCCGGCGCAAAACAGGTTTTTCAACAAGTTCTTAGATGTGACAGCTTGCTTCGCCGCGCTTCTCCAGGTATTTCTGGTGGTACTCCTCGGCAGGCCAGAAGGTCTGAGACGGTTCCAGTTTGGTGACAATGCGCTTCGGCGCAAATTTTCCCTCCGCAGTGAGTGCGGCAATTTTTGCCTCTGCCGCGGCCTTCTGTTCAGGTGAGTGATGGAAGATCGCTGAGCGGTACTGCGTTCCCCAATCCGGGCCCTGTCGGTTGAGCGTCGTCGGGTCATGCAATTCGAAGAATGCATCGAGGAGTTTCCCGTAGCTCACCTGTGCCGGGTCAAACTCCAGTTGCACCACTTCAGCGTGGCCGGTCTGGTCGGTGCAAACGTCCTTGTAGCTGGGGTTTTCAAGTGAGCCGCCCTCGTAGCCCACTGCGGTTGAAATCACGCCGGGAATGCGGCCAAAGGCCACTTCGACGCCCCAAAAACATCCTGCCGCGAAAGTTGCTTTTTCAATGCCCATGATAATTCGATGCTCCGGGGCTCAATTTGGTCTCAGCATGAGAATACATCAGACCCGGCCTGGCAGCTCGGCCGAGAGGATATTCATGGGCGTGAGCCCCTGCAAACGCAGGGCGCGAAGGCTCAGGGAATCGTGCCGCTTGGCGAGGCGCTGGCCGTTGTGGTCGACCACCAGCGGGCAGTGATACCACTTGGGATTTTCAAAGCCCAGCGCACGGTTCAACAGGATCTGCCGCGCGGTGGATTTGAGCAGGTCGGCACCACGGACCACTTCGGTGATGCGCATGGCCGCGTCGTCCGCCACACAGGCCAGTTGATAGCTGGGCACACCATCGCGCCGCCAGACCAGAAAGTCGCCAAAGTCCACACCGGCCACAAATTGCACCGGGCCAAGCGCCAGGTCCTCGAAGCGAATGACTTCGCCATCGGGCACGCGAAAACGCCAGTTGATGCCTTCCAGCATTTCGGTCGGTGGCGTGGTGAAATTTGCTGCTGGCCGGCAGGTTCCGGGGTAGAGCGGTTCATCGTCCTGCATCTCGATGAAACTTCCGCCCTCATGCGGCGCGCTCACAGCCGCCGTAAGGTCCTTGCGCGAGCATTTGCAAGGGTAGATATAACCGCCGCGGAGCAAGCGGCGCCACACATCAACATAAAACGTTCGCCGACGACTTTGATAATAAGGACCGTATTGCCCGCCGAGATCAGGGCCCTCCTGCCAGCGAATGCCCAGCCAGCGCAGGTCTTCGATGGCAGCGTTGGCAAATTCATCGCGGCTGCGTTGCGCGTCCAAATCCTCCATGCGGAAAACCAATGCACCGCCGGCGGCGCGCGCACGTTCATACGCAGCCCAAAATGTGCGCGCATGGCCCACGTGCAGATGGCCCGTCGGAGACGGAGCGAGCCTGCCGCGGTAATCACTGGTTACCGGATGGGTGATGCTGGCCATGGATAGTTACAGTCTATGAAGAAATGGGCGGCAAAGCGCGCTTTGGCATGCGCCCTTTGCCGCATTGGAACTATTGACGCCAATGACGAGTCTGGTTCCTGCTAGTGGCCGTGCATCAGCTCGTTGTACCGCCGCGCATATTCAATCTTGTACTCCTCAACCGTATGCTGGTAGCTCATAGGCGGTGTCTCCTTGCTTTTCTCCCACACAATCCGCGCCAGCTTTGTGTCTGCCGACAGATGCAACGCGCCATTCTTTACTTCAACCGGCTTGCCGTCCGCCGAGGCACTTTTCACATTCATGAACCAGGGCAGGTGGAGCACGATCTCCTTGGGCGCATGCGTGAACTGCGCGTCCAGGTGCAGCACCGCATCGTTGGCCGTAGGCTGCTCGAGCGTGTAAGCCACCGTGCCAAAGTACGTCGGGGCATTGCTGACGCCAATGGTTTTGTCCACGCCCACCCACTCCGGTGAAACCACGCTTAGCAGGTGCAACTCGTCGCCCTCTTCGCGCACCAGCATGGAGCGCAGCAGGGTGCGGTACTCGGCGGCGAACCATCCATGCGGCGCCAGGTTGTCCTCGAAATTCCTGTCGCCCCACGGGAGTATCGCAAATTCAAAGCCGGCATGAGTGGAGCTGGTGTGCATCAGGATTGCGTAGAGCTCGCTGAGCGCCTGCTGCTGATCGCCGCGAATGACCTCGGTGAGCGTGTTCTTCATCGTCAAATAATGATGGAGAAACTCGCCATCGGCATAGGTCATGATGCCTTCCTTGTACTTTGCCTGCGTGCGCGCAAGCGTCGCCGCCACGCGCAGGTCATCGGGCGCAAGCGTTGGCTCCGGCACCACGGCAAGCAAATTGCCCCAGTCGTAACCCTCCTTCTGGCCATCGAGGGCGGGTGGAATGTACCCATCATTCTCCTTTGCACGCTGGTCAAGGACGGCAAAGAAGGCCTTGCGGTAATCCTCCTCCTCGGCCTGCCATTTATGCGCAAGGCGCGCGTGGCCGGACTGAGCCCGCAGCTTCCCTTGATGACCCTGGAGAAGCTGACGTATCGGCTCGCCACCCTGGGCTTCGTCTTCCTCAGCGCGTCGCTGGTGTTCGCGATGCTGTTCAGCACGCGACTGTTCGGCCGGCCGTTCGAGTTCAAC
>JAJXXN010000345.1 GCA_021781075.1 Acidobacteriota bacterium
GATCAAAATCCTGATCCCGGTCTCGCCCAGCACCCCGCGCACCCGCGTCGCCGCCGCAAGAATCCAGTAACTGGCAAAACAGGTCACCGCAATCGACCCGAGGATCGCCGCTGTCTGGTAGTGCCACAAAGTTGGCACCTGCCCAATCAGCACCATCACCGAGCTGATCGCGCCCGGCCCGGCAAGCATAGGAATCCCCAGGGGCACTATCCCCGCGTCCTCCTTGTGCGAACCCTCCTCGGCGTCGCCCGAGGTCTCCTGCGTCGGCGAGCGCTTGGCGTTCAACATGTCGAGGCCAATGAGCAGCAGAATCAACCCGCCGGCAATCTCAAAGGCCGGCAGCGTAATCCCAAAAAGCTCAAAAATCAGCTTGCCCACCAGCGCAAAGGTGGTCAGCACAATGAAGCAGGTGATGGACGCCTTCATGGCCATGCGCTTGCGCCGCTTCTCCTCCGCATCGTGCGTGATGGCCAAAAAAGCCGGGATGGCTGCAAAGGGATCGACCAGGAAAAATATCGAGCTCAGCGCGAGGACGCTGAAACGCACAATCGGCGCGTGGCTGATGGTGTTGAGCGCGGCTTCGGCTGGGTTTGTGAGGATCACTCTCTTAGGCTAAACCATTTCCGCTCTTGCTCCAACTGAACCAAGCCTCGCAGGACTTAGAATGGTTGGTTGCCCACCTCGCCCCAACCCGCGCCCCTCGCCGTCGTCCTCGTCGCGCCCCGCAACCCGCTCAACATCGGCGCTGCCGCCCGCGCCATGGCCAACTTCGGCATTCATGATCTGCGCGTCGTATCCCCGTTTGAGCGCGCCTGGCGCGAGGCAAAATCCGCCGTGGAAGCCGAAGAAATCCTCACCGCGGCCCGCGAATTCCCCACCCTCTCCGCAGCACTTGCCGACCGAAACCTCGTCCTCGGAACAGCCACCAGCCGCTATCGCCGCCCCGGTCAACCGCACTATTTTCTTCCCCATGCGGCCCCAATCGTCCACGCCGCTCTAGCTGCCGGGGGCAAGGCGGCCCTCGTCTTTGGCCCTGAAAAGCACGGCCTCACCCGCGACAACCTCTCCCTCTGCCACGCCCTCGTCGAAATTCCCACCCAGCCCGCCCAGCCCTCCATGAACCTCGGCCAATCCGTTGCCGTCTGCCTCTATGAACTGGCGGCCAAACTCCCGCCGCCCCCCACCCCGGATGAGCCTATTCCGCACCCCGGCCCCACCTCGGCGGAGATTGATCGCCTCGCCGAACGCATCCTCACCGTCGCCAGCCTCGCCAACTACTCCCCCGCCACCATGCAGGCCGCCAACCGCGAAGACCTCCGCCTCCTGCTCCGCCGCTGGCAACTGACACCCCTCGACACACGCAGGGCCTTGGGCTTGTTTCGCCGCGTGGAATGGCATCTCAGGCAAAAGCGCGGCCCTTGAACGATCATCCGCAGGGCAGGGGCAGGAGCGTGGAATGCAATTTTGTTACTTCGGTTTGCTGGAATTTTCCGCGTACGCCATCAAAATTCATCGCGCAGGCGGATTTCAAGAAAATCTTCATCGCCCTCGGAATCCATAACTGGTAAAGTTTCTACAAGGTCAAAATCATGCCGAACCAGCCTTCTCTTCTCTCACGCCTACGCGCTTTCACGCCTGCTGTTTTGGCCACATTATTTTTATTGCTGGCAGCAGCCACCGCCTCCGGCAAGGTTTGGCGCCAGGAGCCGGCACAGCAACAGCAACAAACACCAGCTCAAAGCACCGACGCCGCGCAACCACAACAGCCCTCTGCCCCCGCCGACCAGCAACAGCAGCCCGTCACACAGGGCGATGCGCAGCAGCAGCAAACACCGGCTCAGGGTGGTGACGCCACCCAACAGCAGCCGGCCACTGTGCAACCTGCGGACGCCCAGCAGCAACCTGCGGCACAGGGTGATGCCCAGCAACAGTCACAGCCGGCAGCGCAGGGCGACGGGCAGCAGCCCGCGGCCACCGGGCAAAATGGGCAAGCCGGGGAGCAGAAGCAGGCGGAAGGCGAAGAGCCGGACGAAAGTGGACAAACTCCTCCCCCCGCCAAACCCTCAATCGACACTTCGAAAAAAGGCAAGCTGGGCGGCCTCTTCGGCAAAAAATCAGCTTCCTCAAAAGAAAAGGTGACCGTCGTAAAGATTGATCCGTTGGCCGGCATCAAGGACCTGAATGGCGATACCCTCAAAGAGGCGGGCCCATTCACCGAGCCGGATGTGGATGAAAAGAGCGTGCAGGGCAAGCGCGCGCTGGAGATTAACGAGGACGAACTGAAAAAATTGCTCTTCAAAAAAGAGCTTTATCTCCGCGGAGGCTACCTCAACAACTCCCTCAACTTCAACGAGCATGGCAAGCTCATCGGCAAAAGCCCGACCGGTTCCTTCACCCTCAACTACATTGAAGTCACGCACGTTTCCATGAGCAAGCACAAGATCACGCTCGAGTGCAACCGCTATGGCCTGCACTTCATGGGCAACCTGGACGAGGACCCGGACAACAACGTCCAGATGATCAAACTCACCCCGCCGAAAAAGAAAAAACCGCTCATCATCACCATCGACCGCGAGGTGGTCGTCAAGGTTCCCAAGGCAAAAACCATCAAGGTGCCGGCCTCAAAAACCGCGGCGGGCAAAAACCAGCCCGCCAAGGGCACGAACGCCGCGCCCGCCGCGGGCCCTGCTCCCGCGCAAAATTCCGATGGCCAAGCGGCACCGGCTGGCGGTGATGCCGCCGCGCAGACGCCGGCCAATGCTGCAGAAAATTCAACCGCCGCAAATGCCACGCCGCAGCCCAACAACGACGGGCAGAAACCATCCGATAACTCCTCCGCAACCACCCCTCAAACGGGGGATAAAGTCGCCAAGGCCCCCACCGACGCCGAGCTCGAGAACATGACGCCGGAGGAGCAGGTCAAGGCCAGCATTGCCGCCACCAAGCCAGAGGAGCGCCCGGCAGACCCCAACAGCGTCACCCACACCTTCTCCCCCATCCACTCCTCGCGTGTGCTGCGGCAGGCCCTCGACCAGATCTTTGCCGTCGGCCAGGACTCGCGCTACCTCAGCGCCATGCCCGATTACTGGAAGCACTATTACGAAGCCCAGGACAGCCGCTCCTTCTACCGCTTCAAGGTGCCCGGCATGGTGCACATCAGCCAGGTTGACTCACGACCCGCACTCCTCAAGGCCATCGAGCCCGGATCCAACCAGTACGCGCAAGACAATGCAATCGTCGGCATCGCACGCTATCGCGCCCTGGTCGGCGCGGACGGCAAGGTCAAGGACGTGGCCATCACCGTGCCCATCGGCTTCGGCCTCGACGAACTCGCCGTCGCCTCCATCCAACATGCCGCCTTCAAGCCCGCCATGAAAGGCGGACAGCCGGTCATGACCGCCGTCGACCTCTACATCACCTTCCGCATCTTCTCAAAAATGACCTCGCAAACCACAAAGAAGAGTGGCGAGGAAGAGAAGGATGCCGCCGACAACAAAATGCAGGTCGCGCCGCCAACCCGGCCCGGCCCCTTTACCCTCCTCCATCCCTACCACCCCGACGCGCAACAGCAGTCCCCTGCCGCCCAACCAGCCCCGGGAGCAGGCGACGCGCCCACCAACTGATTCCATCGCAAATTCAAATGGCCGCCTCACAATCGCGGGGCGGCCATTGCATTCCTTAATGCGATGCCTTCAGGATTCAGCAACAATCAGCTCGTCCACCTTCCGCTTGTGCTTGGCCGCGCGCCCCGTTTTCGGCGTGGTCACCAGCACCCGTGACGGCTTGGGCTGGCCCACCCGCGCCCGCGCGTTGGCCTTCACCGCCTTCGACACGCTGAACTTCCCGCTCTTGCCTTTCTTCTTCACAAGGTCGAGTATGGAAGATAAGCCCGCAAAAGGGAAGGGGCGGAACCATGGAAGAAAAAGATTTTTTCAACGAGACCACCGAGCAGCGCACCCACCGGCTCACCTGCCCAAGATGCGGCCAGGAGGCCGAGTACAAGGTCGGTTGGGTCGTCCGCCGCAAAAAAAACCAACTGCCACGCGGCGCCGACGAGCGCGACCGCGCCAAGTTCGCCAAGGCGCAGTCCTACATGGTTCGCCGCGACGACAAACTTGCCTGCGCCAACATCCGCTGCCGCAAGCCCTTCGAAATCACAACCCTGCAAACCATTGCGTTTTTGATGGATTGACAAGCCACCACTTGGCTGTGATTCAATCAAAAGTGCAGAGGTCGCGGACGCCCCAGGCGTCCTGACAGCATTCCCCATACCGATTCAGGAGAACTTAATGGCCAACCAGCTTCTTCCCACTGCAGAGCGCAATCTGACACCCGACCAGGTGGAGGCGCTCGACAAGCGCCGCGAGCTCGGCCACACCTTCCTCGTCATCGCCGGCCAGTTCACCGTCATCGCCACCATCCTCCTCCTCTGGGTGGGGCAGGACCTCACTTACTCCCCCGGCTGGCTGCATCCCATCTTTTATTACTTCGCCGTTGCCATTGCCCTCGTCGCCATCTTCGGCATCGCCGGCTTCGTCCTGCGCAAGGGTACCCCCCGGCTCGACTGACCCCGCAGCCACCATCCATTTTTTCTCTTCCAATCCTTGCGCGCGCCTGAATGGTGCGCGCATTCCACTTGCAAGCCGCACAGACCAGGCCAATGGTTTTGCGTTAGTCTAAAGACGAATGTTGCCCACGCCCACCTCCGTGCCTCCCCAATTGCGCGATTCCCACGGCCGCGCCCTCCGCGACCTGCGCATCTCCATCACCGACCGCTGCAACTACCGATGCGTCTACTGCCGCGATGGTGAGGAGGGCACTTCCTACTCCGAGCTCTCCAATGAGGAGTATCTCCGCCTCATCACACTCTTCATTCCACTCGGCATCACCAAAGTCCGGCTCACCGGCGGTGAACCGCTGCTGCGCCACGGGCTCGTCGACCTGGTCGCCGAAATCGCCACCCTGCGCACCCTCTTCGGTGAGGCGCCCGACATTGCCATTACCACCAATGGCCACCTGCTCGAGTCCCTCGCCGCGCCACTCAAAAATGCCGGCCTCCGCCGCGCCACCATCAGCATGGACGCCGTCGATGCACCAAACTTCGAGGCAATCACCCGCGTCCCGCGCAGCTTTGAACGCGTCCTCGCCGGCATCCGCGCGGCAAAGGCCGCCGGCCTTGAACCGGTCAAAATCAACTGCGTCCTCCTCCGCGGCTTCAATGACAACCAGATCGAGGGCTTCGCACGCTTCGCGCAGCAGGAAAACGTCATCGTTCGCTTCATTGAATTCATGCCGCTTGAAGAGGGCCGGTTTTGGTCCAGGGATCTTGTAATTCCAATCGATGAATTGGTTGGGCGGCTCAGTCGCGTCGCGCCGCTCGTTGAGCTCCCACCCAACGAGGCCGGGGAAACCGCCATCCGCTTCGGTTTCAAAGACGGCCCGGGTGAAATCGGCATCATCGCCCCCGTCAGCCGCGCATTTTGCGGCGCATGCAGCCGCTTGAGGCTCACCTCGGATGGAAAAATCAGAACCTGCCTTTTTTCGCAGGTTGAGCACGACCTCTACGGAAGAATGAGAGCCGGGTTAAACGATGAAGCACTGCGCTCTTACATCATCCGCGTCGCGCAACAAAAGGAACAGCGCCACCACATCGGCGAGCCCGGCTTCCTCAAGCCCTCGCGCTCCATGGTCCATATCGGCGGATAAAATTCCGCGCTTGGATGCGCAAAAGCACGAAATGGGTGAGAAACTGGAATCTCACCGGCCATTCTCCTATGAATGATTCTGGCAAAGACGTTGCCCCGATTCGCCTGGAGGACTTGTACGCCTTCCATGCCATCACGCGCGCGCTGGCCTCCAGCCAGGATGTCGACCAGGTGCTCGAAACCATCTTGTCGCAGATTGAAAAATTTGTCCCCGTCGAGCATTGGAACCTGCTGATTCTGGACCCGGAAAGCAACGAACTCTACTGCCCCATCGCCAGCAATCCACAAACCGACTGGTCCAAGCTGCGCCTAAGTCCCAGCGAGGGAATCTCCGGCTGGGTGATGCAGAACGGCCGAACCGTCGGGCATGGACCGTTACCCACCGTGCTGCGCCGGCGGGCGCACCCCTTCGCCCGCATCTTGCTCGACGGCGTCTCTTCCTTCCAGGCGGCCGGGGCGTTCGCCCGCAGCCCGGCCCACTCGACCTCGGCCCCCTTGTCGTCGGCGGACACGGCGGCCGCGACGACCAGGCCGGCGGCGGCCAACAGCGAGCGCATGGGGTTCTCTCCGGCGGACGGGGACGACCGGAGGGGATTGTACAAGCCGCCGGGCCGGGCGGT
>JAJXXN010000287.1 GCA_021781075.1 Acidobacteriota bacterium
CGACGATGCCAACTATCATCTTGAGCAACCTTGGGAGCATGGTCACTACAAGGGTGGCTTTGGGCCACGCCATGTGTGGAGGCTGGTAGGCGGCAGTCCATCGCGCTTCTGGTTCAATGGCTGGTACTGGAGTGTTGCGCCGCAGGATGCTGATTTTTGCGTGGACTGGCGCTGGGATGCGGACAACATTGCGCTTTATGAAGACCCGGACCATGATGGCTGGTACCTGGCTTACAACTTACGGCTTGGTACATATGTGCATGTGCTTTTTATTGGGTAATCGCCAAAATATATGACGTTGGTATGAGCCATTGCGCTATTTCAACCCATAGGTTATGCGTTACAGCCAATAACCGGCACAGATGGTAATCAACCAGGTAAAATCATGCTCGAGAGAATGATTTGCGCTTGCGCGGACAGGAAAATTCAACAGCGGAATTCTGAGCCATAAGAAGCGCAAAAGGAAACAAAAACTTATCACACCCATCCGGGTAGTAAAAATAACTGTCCTGCAGCTTGATTCCAGAAAATGAAATTGACTTGAGTCATATATAGTGTAGATATGTCTATTGAAACCATTCTTTCACAAATTGACGCGGAGATTGACCGCCTTCAACAGGTACGCAAATTGTTGGCCACCTCCGGAAACATCAGCGATGTGTCAACCGGCAAGAAGCGCGGACCGAAGCCGGGCGCGAAGCGTGGCCGCAAGCCAGGCGTGAAAAAGGGCACGAAGCGCAACCTGAGCCCCGAGGCTCGTCAGCGCATCCGCGAGGCGCAGCAGCGCCGTTGGGCGGCAATCAAATCAGGCAAAAAGACGAAGTGATTTTTTGCAACGGGCCGCGGTTTGATGCAAGCCGCGGCCAACCTTGTGGGAGTTATTCAGTTGTTACTCGCGCTGTGTTCAGTAAATTAAACCATCTTGTGCAACCCGGCAAATTATTTCTTCCCGTATGAAAAACTTGCAAACCGGCAGTTACGATAATGGGAACCATCTGAGATTGTCGCCAAGCAAAAACCACTACCAGTACTCGGCAGCCAGCACACGCGGCGGGCCTGAATGGCCTTCAATCACCTGCGTCTCAATCACCGCTTCCATATTCATCTGCTCCCAGTTATTGGGCGCGTCTTTCAACAATTCACTCAAATATTCAGGCTTGTATAACACTTCGCCGGCCGCCTCAGTTCCCTCTTCTGAAATGCCCGCGGCAATAATTACCGGTTGCCCGGTGACGGTATCGCGCATGCGGACGACGATGGCGTAGTCGCGCGACAGCTTCTGATAGGGCAAATCCCAGGCAGTTGCCCAACTTGTGCGGTTGGGGCTTTTGCGGTCCACCAGCAAAGCCACACCGTCTTTAGACTCGAATCCAAAGCGCAAGTGCTGGGTGAGCCGCAGGGTCCATAAATTATCAAAGCCGCCTATCAAAACATCCGGCCCTTCCCGCAAGTCCTGAAAACTGGCTTGCGAGGCCGGCAGTACACGGAACTCCTTGTGCAATTTTTCAAACTGCGCGGTGGTGCGGGTCAGGGTGATGACATCGGCCAGCGCGAGGTGGCCGGCATAGTGCAACCGGAAATAGAGCGGCTCCTGCTTGCCCATGGACGGCACGGAATTCAGCGATTGAACGCTGGCTGCGTCTATATTCAGTGCCGGCTCACCAAGGCAAAACGTCGCAATCCCCTTGTCCGAGGTCAATGGTGCCCAGAAGCGCGCAATCATGTCGGGATGCGCGATAGACTTGGCGCTTTCCCAATAAATTCCGAGCGCAAGCCCAGCGATAAAGACAAATCCAAGTGCGCCAGCAACCAGCAATCTAAATGACAGGAGTTGCCTGGTTTTCTTTGGGCTTTCCAGGGCTACAGTTGGTTCAGTGGCTTGTAATTGCTCCTGTGCATGTGTCAAATGAAAATACGCTTGGTAACCACCGGCCGGGATGTCAATCAGCAGCTCATGCGCATGGGACGGGTCAATGTAGTATTGTGCCAGCCGCTTGCGAACCTCGCCGGCGGTAATACGCACAATCGGATCAGCATTGGCATCGTAATCAGGCTCTCGCTTGAAAACTTCAATCCCAAGGGTACGTTCCTTGAGGTCAGTTCCATGCCCATTCAGGCTCTGCTCCACCACATAGGACAAAAGTGCCGGGTAACGTTTGCTGTTAGCAAACAAAGGGTGCGCCAGCAGACGATCCAGTTGTGCACGAATCGCACCTGATTCCAGCGCTGTGGAATTCTTGCCGTGCTGGGGTGATGGGTGCAGAGATTCTTCCATTTTCGGAGCCCTAATGGCGTATCATACGTCCCTTGGGCAGGAATGTCCAGCGTGCAGTTAATATTTTATTATCAATGCTTTATTGAAGAAATCAGGCATCATACCCGATGAAACTTGTCTATCCATTTGTTGCGCACTACTCTGAGCATGGTCCAAGGATGCGCTTTTTCTAAACGGCAGCGAATTTTTCTGCCAGAAGATATCTGAGGTGATTCCTTGAGATTGCGGCTCTCGCCCCTTCATCGAAGGGGCGATTTTTTTGCTCAAAGGATGCCGGGCAGTGTGAGAAGTCTTGGTTCGGAGAGTTCGAGCATGGCGGCAGGAATGCCTTCGCGTCCGATGCCGGAATCCTTGACGCCGCCAAAGGGCATGGTCTCAGTCCTCCATCCCGGTGTGTCGCCCACAATCAGAGCGCCGAGTTCCAGTTCGCGGTAGGCGGTCTGGATTCGACCGAGGTCGCGGGTCAGTAATCCGGCCTGCAGGCCAAAGCGCGAGTGGTTGACGGCAGCCAAAGCGTCTTCGAAATCCTCATATGGCTCAATGAGCAGGACCGGGGCGAAGAGCTCCTCCTCAAGCACCTTCATTCCAGGCTTGGTTCCGGTGAGGATCAGTGGCGGGAAAATGTTGTCTTTACGCTCGCCACCTTGAACGAGCTTGGCCCCGGCGTCGATGGCTTCCTTTACCCACAGCTCAATTTTCTCTGCATGCGCAGTGCTGGCCAGCGGGCCAATCACAGTAGACTCAAGCGTGGGATCGCCGGGCAACATTTTGGCGGCGCGCTCAACAACCTTCCATAAAAAAGTTTGATAAATGGGGCGATGCACATAGATGCGCTGCAGGCTGACGCAGCTTTGACCCGCATGGCTGAAAGCGGCCTGTGCAACACGCGCGGCCATGGAGTCGAGCGGATGCCAATCGCTGTGCACAATGAGGGCGGCGTTGCCGCCATGCTGCAGCAGGACGCGCTTGTGGCCGCTTTTCGCCCTGAGCTCCCAGCCGACGCGGGAGGAACCGGTGAAGGAGATGAGCTTGATGCGCTCCTCTTTTTCCACCAGCCATGTGGTTTCCGCATTTGAAAGCGGCAGGATGGCTATTGCTTCCTCAGGAAGGCCGGCTTTGAGGATGATTTCACCGAGCGCCAGCGCCGTGAAGGGCGTTTGCAGCGACGGCTTTAAAATCACTGGGCATCCGACGGCAATGGCCGGGGCAAGTTTGTGCGCTACAAGGCTGAGCGGCGCGCTGAATGGCGTAATGGCGAGGACCGGCCCGATGGGAAAGCGGCGCATGAGGCCTGCGCGGCCTTCATTGCCCTCGGTGAGGTCGAGAGGAATGGCCTCGTCGCCGAAGCGCATGGCCTCTTGGGCGGCGAGATCGAAAAGGCAGGCGGAGCGCTCGACCTCGGAACGCGCCTGGTTGACGGGCTTGCCGGCCTCAGCGGCAATGAGCTGCTCGAAACGTGTGGATTGGGCGCGCAACTGCGTGGCGACGGCATGGAGGATTTCCGCGCGCTTCCAACGTGGCAGGGCGCGCATGCGGCGCATGGAAGCGACGGCGTGTGTGACGGCCTGCCGCGCATCGTTGCGCGTGGGGGTGGTGACATGGCCGACGAGGCTGTTCTGCCAGGGTGAGCGAACTTCGAGTTGCTCGCCATCCGACCACTCTTTGCCGCACATCAAAAAACCTGTTTGCGCGCCGGGACGCATTTTCATGGCTAGGCCCTCCCCAGGGAGCAGCCTTCATTATCAATGATTCCGCCGCAATCGCACGCAAGGAAGATTTTCGCGCAAATTTTGATGGAGTTGAAACGGGAAGCAAGCATTGCGCAGATGGCTGCGGGAGAAATGATTCGGAAATAAATTGCGGTGGCACCTGAGTAGCAAAGTTCAGAGGAGGGCGCGCAGGGATGGCTCGACCGAGGCGTGGACGAAGATGAAGTTGGCGTAATGGAAGATGTTTGAGTCCGGGCGGTTGAGGTCGCGCTTGACCATGCCGCTGCCATGGGGGAGCAGTTGGTAGGCGGAGTAGGCGGGCATCATTTCCGATAATTTTTTGAGCGTCTGGGCGCGGAACAACTGGTGCCAGTTGTATTCAATCTGGATGAATTTGGGCGGATGGGCGGCGAGGGTGGCCTGGGCGCCGAGCAAAATTTCATATTCGAAGCCCTCGGCGTCAATTTTGAGGAGGTCGATGGGAGAGTTGCCGGCGTTGAGGTGCTGATTGCAGTATTCGTCGAGTGTGATGACGGGAACCATCATGGTGTTGACGTTGTGCGCGCCGACGTAATGAACCTGGTTGACTTCCGTGCTGAAGGTGGCAAGCTCGGAGTCCTCGTCGCCATAGTGGAGCTCGAGTGTGGCGGCCTGCGCGCCAACGCCGACATTGACGGTATCAATGCGGTTGGGGAAGAGCTGCTTGAGGGTGGAAAGTTTTTGAAAGGCCTTGGGGAGGGGCTCGAATGCGATGACGCGCGCGCTGGTGTGGGTGAGGAGGTAGCGGGAATAATCGCCGACGTTGGCGCCGATGTCAACACAGAGCCGGGGGTTGAAGCGGGAGAAAATTTGAATGAACTTTGCCTCCCCGGTGGATTTGGGATCGCAACAGTTGTTGTAACCGCGGGCCTTGAAGGCCAACTGGAGGATGGCATTGTTGGCGCGTTGCGCGGATGGACGGCCGAAGAGGAAGACATAAATCGCGGCAATCCTGCGAAAGAGGAAAATTTCAACTGCGTGTAGAAATGAAGCTGCCATGTAATTTGTGTCGCAATCCTTATGTTGGGTTGGAAGATGCAAGCAAAGCGCGGAAGGGAGCCGCGGGTAAATTCAGGCTATCACGGCTAATACCAAATGCCGGCTCAAGTCGCGCATGCTGAAGTAACGATGGTCAGTAGTAGCAAGAATGGATAGGGCATGGCCTGGATTCGCGCCCGGGTGCGAAAATCAATCTGTTGATGGGGAGAACCTCATGCGCCTTCATTCCATTGCACTCTTTCTTGCGTTCGCGTTTTCATCGTGTGTCACTGCACAAACCACCGAAACGCTGGTGATATTTCGTCATGGAGAGAAGCCGAAGGGCGGCCTGGGGCAATTGACGTGCCGGGGCTTGAACCGGTCCCTGGCGCTGCCGGAGGTACTGGAGGCAAAGTTCGGCAGGCCGAATTATCTTTTTGCACCGGACCCGTCGCAGAAGGTGGACGACTGGACGCTTGGCGGCTACTCCTATGTGCGCCCTTTGGCGACGATAGAGCCGACGGCGATCCGGCTGGGGATGCCGGTGAATACGCAGATTGGCTACAAGCAGATTGACAAGCTGCAAAAGGAATTGCTGGAGGAGAAGTATGCATCGGCGACCGTTTTCATTGCATGGGAGCACTATTACGAGGAGAAGTTCACCAAGGGGCTGGTGAGGAAGTTCGGCGGCGACGCGGGCCGGGTGCCCGAGTGGAAGAATGATGATTACGAGATGATTTATGTGGTGAAGCTGGTGCGCGGGGGCGGCAAGACAACGGTTTCGTTCAGCGTGGAGCAGGAGGGTTTGAATGAGAAGTTGAGCGACGCGTGCCCGCGGTAGCCGCCCCGCCATTTGCCCGGCATCCGGGAGTGAACCCGGATGGGCTTCAAGTGGCGAGAAAGCGGCAAAATTGAAATTGCTGCCTGCCACCGGAAGGCGTGGTGTGGACTTCAATGCGACTTTCGAGCAATGCGAAACTATCGCCCAACTCGGTGTGCAAGGCGGCAGCGTCATAGCGCATGGCGTCCAGCCCGCTGCATTTCATGGGCCCATCGGCGCCAAAGACGCCCATCACAACCTGGCCACCGGGCTTGATGGCCCTCCTCAAGGCCGCCAGGTAAATTTCGCGATCGTGTTTTTGAATAAGGAAATGAAAGACGGCGCGGTCATGCCACAACCCGAAGCGCGCCTCGCCAAGGTCAACGTCAAGAATATCCGCGGCAAGCCATGCCACTCCCCTGGCGCGCAGGCCAAGTCGCGCTTTTGGCACTTCAAGCGCGGCAGGGGAAACATCGAGCACGGTAATGCGTCCATAGCCAC
>JAJXXN010000162.1 GCA_021781075.1 Acidobacteriota bacterium
AAGGGCGAAATGACCAAGATGCACAATCATGGCTCCGGCCGCGTGCGTCTTGAGTTCCGAGTGCCAAGCCGCGGATTGATCGGCCTGCGCAGTGAAATGCTCACCGAAACACGCGGTACCATCGTCATGAACACCATCTTCGACGGCTACATCCCCTATCAGGGTGAAATTCCGCAGCGGCCCACCGGCGCGCTCATCTCCGACCGCCAGGGTGTCACCACCACCTACGCGCTCAACGGTATTCAAGAACGCGGCGTGCTCTTTGTCGGCGCCGGCGTGGATGTCTACGAAGGCATGGTTATCGGCGAGCACTCGCGCGACAAGGACCTGGACGTGAACGTGGTGCGCGAGAAAAAGCTCACCAACATGCGCGCCTCTTCCGCCGACGACGCCATCCGGCTTGTGCCTTACAAGACGCTGAACCTGGAGCAGGCGATTGAGTTCATCGCCGAGGACGAGCTGGTTGAGGTGACACCGAAGAGCCTGCGCCTGCGGAAGAAAGTGCTCCAGGCCAACCGGCGTCCCCGGCGCGGCCAGCAGGAGTAACATCAACCTGTATTCTGCCGGCGGCTACGCGGCGCGGCGATGAGGCTTTCAGCTACCATGCGGCTCTTGCACGTAGTGCGCACGCTTGATCCCGCGCAGGGCGGTCCGAGTGAGTCCGTGCGCATGTTCGTGCTTGCCCACCAGCATGCCGGTAACCAGGTCGAGGTGGCATCGCTGGATGCTCCCGGCCGGTTTGAGCGCCAGGTAAATTGTGAAGTGCACGCCTGTGGGCCCGGCCGCGGAGTTTACGGTTACGCGCCCAAGCTGCTGACATGGCTCCGTGCCAATCGCGCGCGCTTTGACGGTGTGATCGTCAACGGCATCTGGCAATATCACACCCTGGCCGCGCGCCAGGCCTGCGCGGGCGTCAGGCCTTACGTGGTTTTCTCGCATGGCATGCTCGACCCCTACTTCCGCCGACGGTTCCCTCTCAAGCACATCAAAAAGCTCGCCTACTGGACCCTGGCCGAGGCGAGGAACCTGAATTGCGCCAATGCAGTTTGCTTCACAAGTGAGGTAGAGAAAAATATCGCCGCGGAAGGCTTTCCTTTTAAAAACTTCAACCGTGTTGTCGTCCCCTATGGAACCACCGGCCCCCACCTTGACAGGGAGCTCGCCCGCCGACTCTTCTTGGAGCACTTTCCTGGGTTGCGTTCCCTGCGCTATCTTCTTTTTCTCGGCCGTATTCATCCCAAGAAGGGTTGCGACCTGCTACTTGAGGCATTTGCTCAAGCCGCCGCCCCCGGGCTGCGTCTGGTGATTGCCGGCCCCGACCAAACGAACTGGCGATCGCAGTTGCAAGCCATGGCAGAACGGCTTGGTATCGCAGAGCGCGTGCATTGGACCGGCATGCTCAATGCAGACCTCAAATGGGGTGCGCTCTTTGGCGCGGAAGCCTTTATCCTCCCCTCTCACCAGGAAAACTTCGGCATTGCCGTCGCCGATGCGCTTTCCTGCGGCATCATTCCCTTGATCAGTGACAAGGTCAACATTGCGCCAGAGATTCTCGCCGATGGTGCAGGCCTGGTCGCGCCCGATACCGTTGGCGGCTGCTCTGACCTGATACGTGATTACCAGGCATTGGCTGAAAATGAGTTGAATTTGATGCGCGCCAACGCTCACGCCTGTTATCTGAAGCGATATTCATTGGCAAATTCTGTCGATATACTTTACCGTGCTCTCGGGTTGACCAATCAAGCCTTGTAAATCTTGATGCGTGATAAGATGAAAATGGGTTAGTAGACTGATTTTTCAGGGCATTGGAACGGTTTGTGAACAATTCAAAACAGGCTGAGCCGTTTCCATTTTGTGCCTGAGGGCGATCTGAATTTATGCGTATCAGAGGATCTGTGACGAGAAACCTTCGAGTTTCCAGACTTGTACTGGCGGCTTTAACCAGTCTGTCTTGCGGCTTTATTCCGCTTGTGGCGCAGGAGCCGCCGGTCAATGCGGAGGTGCAAACCGGATATGTGCCCGGACTCATGCCCGGCGACCAGATAGAAGTCCTCTCACCGGACTTGACTGAGGTGCCTGATTTGAAACTCACCGTGGGGCCGGAGGGCACGGTCAACTTTCCATATATCGGTTCAATCAAGGTCGAAGGCATGAGCCCCGAGCAGGCCCAATCGGAAATTGTCAAACAGCTCGCGCAGAAACAAATTGTCAATGATCCGCAGATCACCTTGAATGTCGTCAATGCGCGCAACTATGCCGTAACTGTCATCGGCGAAGTCAAGACTCCCATGCGCTATCCGCTATTCAGCCCCACCCCACTCTCCATTGTGCTCAGCGAGGCCGGCGGATTTACACAAAATGCCAGCCTGCATGTGCTCATCTCGCACGCCGACGGTTCCGCTCCGCAGGATGTCGAGGTCAGCCGCGACCTGCATGACCTGCACACCCTCAATGCCCCGGTGCTGCCTGGCGATGTGGTGGCGGTGGTCCCGGCGGGCAGTTTCTTTGCCGTTGGCGAGTTCATACGCCCTGGGGTTTTTCCGATAGTTGGCACGCAGCACATGACCTTGCTGCAGGCGGTTGCCGCCGCCGGCGGGCCTACGCCATTTGGCGGGCTGGGCCGCTCCAGAATCTTGCGCACCGTCAACGGACATCGTGAAGAAATTGTTTTCGACTTGGGCAAGCTGCAGCGCGGCGAAATCGCCGACCCGCTGGTCCACACCGACGACATCATTTATATCCCGCGGTATAACAGCAAGGTCATTTCCATGAACTGGTTGAACGCTGCACTCACGCTGGCCAGCGTCGGCATTTCACTGGCATATTTCTATAAATAGGAATTTTCTCCAGATCAAGGTAAAGGACAGGGCTTTGGACAACAGGTTTCTCAGTTCGATCAGAAGGGAAAGGCTCAAGGTGCGCATGGAGCGCCTTGACGCTGTAGCCACGCTCTTCATGATCTTCTGGATTACCGTTATTTTTCAAGGCGCCATCCGCAAATGGCTCTTACCCGGTTTCCAGATTTTGTATTTTATTCAGGATGTGCCCATCTTCATTGCCTATGTCTATGCCATTGCCAACGGAATCATCTGGTATGGCGGTGTCTTTTATTTCTCCATTTTTTTTGCCTTCATCCTTTTTCTACAATCCGCTCTTCAGGTCATCTTCATCAATTACGATATGGCCGCGGCCCTCATCGGGCTGCATCACTATCTTTTTTACCTGCCCATGATTTTTCTCATTCCTGCCTGCATGACGCACAGGAACATCCAAAAATTCATCCGCTTCAACCTGCTCACGATTCTTCCCATGAGCATGCTGGCCTTCATGCAGGTGATTTCACCCCGCAATGCCTGGGTCAACCAGACTGCCGCCGGGGATGACGTGGGCCAGGCTTTCAGTGTGGATGGGGTGCTCGCCCGAAGCTCAGGCACTTTCAACTTCACACTGCCTTTCTCGGTCTGGTGCGGAATCATGGTGGCATTGGTCATTGGGGAATGGCTGACACCGCCAGAGAGGCGCGCCTTCCGGTCCAGGGCATTCCTGATTCTCAACTCGGTTGCCATGCTGATTACATCGGCCACCAGCGGGTCGCGCACTGCTGTATTTCTAGTCCTGCTTGCAGTCGTAGGCGGCTTTTTTGCGGTGCTCATTCGCAGCAATCTCACTGCCATTGCGGGTTACGCCAGCATGCTCTTGATACTACCGCTTCTGGTTGGCCTCGCCTATTTTCTTGCCCCCGCCAATTTGAATACATTGGCAAATCGTTTCACTGAAAAGAGCGACCAGCAGGAGATGACCTTCCGGGTGCAGAACATGACCGTGGGTTTTATCACCGACACGCAATTCAGTTTGCTGGGCAAGGGCATTGCCGCAAATATTCCCGCCGCACAGGCGGCTGCCAATGCCTTCAATTCCGACCCATACCGCGGCGCTGACAATTTTGAATACGCTGAGTGGGACAATATTCGCGCCGTCCAAGGACTGGGCACGTTTGTTGGCACAATCGTTGTTCTCTCTCGTTATGTCACCAGCATCATCGTTCTTTTCGCGGCTTACAAGGCCTATGCGTTGCCCGGTATTGCCAGTTTTACCCATGCAATGCCCTTGGCCTTCACGGTTGTGCCCACCTTGGCCATTGGTGACATGATTCATTCCGCGCCTGTTCAGGCACCTCAAGTTCTATACTGCGCTGCCATGATTTGCAGTGCGTTGTTATACCGGCGGGAAGCATCGGCTTCCGTCCCCATGCCACTGACGGAGAGCACTGCACGTGTCTAATCAGTCCTTTGAATTTGTCCCCGGCACCACAGAAGCCAGAACCATTGTTCTGGCGGATCTGCTGCGTGTCTTCAAGCGCTATCTCTGGCTTACGGCGGCTCTGGGGGCTGGTTTTGCCCTGGCCATGTTCCTTTGGGCCAAGCACCAACCCAAGCTTTACGACTCCAAAGCCATTATTCAAATCGAACAGCACGAGCTGCTCACACTGCCTGGTGCAATTGGCGGCACCGATGAATTCGAGTTGATGGCCAACACCGATATTCTGGTCATTCAATCCAATGATGTCGCCCTCAAGGTCATTCAACGCATGCATCTTGAGCAGGATAAGCGCTTCAATCCGAGTTACCCCGGCAACACCAACCTCAACGATCCATATGCGCGCAATTACCTGATTGGGCTCTTTCGCGGTGGACTCACCGTGCAACGCGTGCCACGCACCGAGCTGATTGATGTAACCTTCCGCAGTCCCTCGCCCGTTCTTTCCATGGCCATGGCCAACACCACGGTCGACACATTCCTTGAGCAGAATTTTCAAAACCATTATCAAGGCACCAAGGAAATTGCAGGCTGGCTGACCGGTGAAATGAACGACCTGCGCAGCAAGATACAAGCCGAACAGTCGGACCTGCTGGGCCTTGAGATGAAGCTGGGCATCTTTCAGAGCGGCATGTCGGGTTCCGGCTCCGGATCTTCCTCCGGTGGCGCCTCCAGTCAGGGCGGAATGCCCACAAGCATCTACCAGAATGAGATGATGACCCTGGAGTCCCAGTTGCTTGAAGCGGAAAAGACCCGGCTCAACACCCAGGCGCAGTACGATATTCTCACAACTCAAAAATCAGATGCGTTACTCCCGGAGAGTCTCCCCGGCTCATTACTCTTCAACAGCCTTGAAACTCAGTTGACGACTTTGATAGCGCAGGAAGGGCAAATGGCCGCGCGATACGGCCCGGCCTATCCGCAGTTGGCCGCACTCAAGAAGGAAGAGGAGGCTCTACGGAAGCAAATTGAAGTGGAACGTAATAGGGCCATCGCGGCCGCTTTGCAACAGACGCAAGTGGCAGCCGAAGCACTGGCCCGAATCAAGGAGAGTATCGACAAGGCCAAACAAAATGCCATGTCCATGAACTCCGACACGGTACGTTATGAAGTCTTGCGCGCTCAATACAGTACCGACCAGGGACTCTACAACGGCCTCCTGCAACTACTCAGTTCCGGTGGAATTGATGAGGGTCTCAAGGCTCAGAACGTCAATCGCATGTCCGCCGCCGATATCCCCACGGTGCCGGCTTGGCCCAGGGTGATGATTGATACCGTGGGGGGATTCCTCATCGGGCTTTCCCTGGCCATCGTCATCATCGTCGTCATCATCCTGGTCAGCGACACGGTTGAAACCGTGGAACAAATTGAAGAGACGCTGCGCCTCCCGGTGCTCACCGCCGTCCCGCTCTATAAGCTTGAGCCTGCCGACCCTTCCGCAACCCAGGCCACGCTTGCCACGCTGCTGCTTCCGCGCTCAGCCGCTGCCGAAAGTTACCGCATTCTGCGCACGGCCATCAACCTCATGCCCATCCATGGGAAAGGCCGCGTCATAGGCATTACCAGTTGCGGCCCCGGCGAGGGCAAATCAACCACCGTCATGAACCTCGCGGTGGCCGCTTCGCAACAGAACAAGCGCGTCCTGCTCATTGATGGCGACCTGCGTAAACCCGCGCTCGCGCAGCGCCTGAAGTTGCCTTCAGCAACTTCCCCAGGCCTCAGCCGTTATCTCAGTGACACGCAAATCAAACCGGAGGATTGCATCCAGCAAATTTCTTTCCTCCCGGGACTGTTTGTGCTGCCCGTGCAGGACATTCCGCCATTTCCATCGGAGCTGCTTGCGCAGGGCCGCCTCAAGGAACTTCTTGACTGGGCCCGCGAGAACTTCGACATTGTTCTAATCGACACGCCGCCAGTTCTGCTCGTCGCCGATTCCGTCATCATCTCCGAGTGGGTGGACATCATTCTCATTGTCGCCCGCGTCCGCATTGCGCAGC
>JAJXXN010000004.1 GCA_021781075.1 Acidobacteriota bacterium
TCACGCACTTGGCCAGTTCGGCGGCAAGGTCATTGCTGGGGTCCGTCACTCGCCCGCCGCTCTCCACCGCGAGCACACCCAGGGCCAAATCCGCCGGGTCGGAGTCCTGCACTTGCTTCACCGGTTTCAAAAAAGCCTCGTAATAGTCATTCACCGCCATGTCATCGGCATAGTTGCGCACGTCATAGACCGTTATCCGTGCCTCGCGCATCAAGTTCAGCAGCATCTGGATTGCGCTGTAATTGTGCGCGTGGTCGCTCTCGTTATAAACGGTCCGCTCATTGTGCACCAGAGGCCAGCCCGGGCCCAGCCACAACAACAGCTTGCGCCCGTTGTTGTGCAACTGGTTCTCGGCAATGATGCTGAAGTTCTTCAATGAGAGCTCAAACATCTCATTGGCACCCTCGGCTCCCGATGATGACTTCATCACCCGCAGCCCCGGGTCCAACTTCGACACAAAATCCGCCATCCCGTTGCCATCCAGCGTCGCCTGGTTCTGCATCCGGATCCCCGCGCTGCTGAAGACCACCAGGCGCGTCGGCGCCGCAAGGCGCCCGCCATTCATCCGCAGATATTTTTCCACCTGCTGCCGGACATAAGATACCTGCGTGAACCCAATGTTCACCTCATCCAACACCAAAATCACTTCCACTGGCTCCGAGCTCGTCCTCACCGCGCCGCCCTGATCGCTCGATTCCACCACCGTCTCCTCCACCGCGCTGAAGCCCGTGGCCTCCACCGGCTTCTTGTCCACCAGCAGCTTGAAATCACCCGCCTTCAATCCCCCCACCGGCGCGCCGCCCTTGTCCGTCACTTCCACATCGATGTGCATCCGCTTGTCCACCGCCGCCGGCGCCGTCCCCGCGGCACGCGGCTTCAACTGTGGGCTCTGTCCCGTCGCGCGCGCCACCCCGCCCAGTGCCACCATGGTCACCGCCGCAACCATCCACGCTCCCATCAATGCGTTGTTCAACTTGGTCAGCATCCTCGTCTCCCATTCCCGAACCACTATCATGGTACTATCCATGAGCCGCCAAGCATCCAACTCGCCGCTCCTTTTCATCTCCGCCGGCGAGGCCAGCGGCGAGCACTACGGCACACAACTCATCACCGCCATTCAGCAACAGGCCGCCACGCTCCAACTCAACCCCGCCTTCTTCGGAATGGGCGGCGCGCGCATGGCGGCCGCCGGCTGCCAACGCATTGTCAAAAGCGAGGATGTCGCCGTCATGGGCATCACCGAGGTCATCACCCACCTGCCCAAAATCTACCGCGAGTTCCGCCGCCTCAAGCGCGCCATCCGCGACCAGCGCCCCGACGCAGCCATCCTCATCGACTTCCCCGACATTCATCTCCGCCTCGCCAAAGAGTTCCACCGCCTCGGCATCCCCGTCCTCTACTTCGTCAGCCCGCAGCTCTGGGCCTGGAAAAAACACCGCATCCACGAGATCAAAAAATACATCGACCACATGCTCGTCATCTTTCCCTTCGAGGCGCCCTTCTACAAATCCCATGGCGTCCACGCCGAGTTCGTCGGCCACCCACTCGCCGATGAGCCGCTCCCCGCAATCTCCCGCGACCAGTTCGCCGCAAACCACGCCCTCGACCCCGCCAAACATTGGCTCGCCCTGCTCCCCGGCAGCCGCATCAAGGAGATCCACTCCAACCTTCCCACCATCCTCGACGCCGCCCAGCTTCTGCTCGCGCGCCGCATTCCCGCCGCAGACCCCCTCCAGTTCATCCTCCCCATCGCCGCCACCCTCACCGCCACCCAGCGCGCCGAACTCCGCACCCTCATCCAACTTCACGCCTCAGACCTCGACCTCCGCCTTGTCATCGACGCCCGCGCCGCCCTCTTCCATGCACGCGCCTCCATCGTCGCCAGCGGCACCGCCACCGTCGAGGCCGCGCTCATGGGCAACCCCTTCGTCGTCGTCTATCGCGTCTCCCCCCTCACGTATTCCATCGCCAAACGCGTCGTCAAAGTCCCCCACGTCGCCATGGTCAATTTGATTGCACAAAAACGCCTCGTCCCCGAACTCATCCAGCACGACTTTACGCCCTGCAACATCGTCCAATCCCTTGAGCCGCTGCTCGACGATTCTCCTGCGCGCGCCCAAATGCTCCAGGGACTTCGCGAGTTTCGCAGCCTGCTCATCCCCGACGCCCTGACCGGCCTCTCCGCCATCAGCCGCGTCGCCGGGATTACACTCAAAGTGGCGGCCTCCCGCGGCGCCAACCTTTAATCAATGCCCATGCGTTTGATGAAGTTCATCCCCGCCCTCCTCGCACTCGCCCTCACCCTCGGCGTGCCCGCGCTGCTCGCACCGCGCGCCCTCGCGCAGCGACCCGACCGCGCCGCCCTCAAGATTTCGGGCTATGCCATCGACGCCGAGCTCGACACCGCCTCCCATCACATCACCGCAAAAACCACCGTCACCTTCACCGCGCCCGCCTCATCGGAGCTTGTCTCCTTCGGCCTCCATCCCGCGCTCAAAATCACCCGAATCACCGACGATGCGGGCAAGCTCCTCACCGGCGACCGCGCCACCGACGGCTCCATCCGCATCGCTCCCAACTCCCCCTTCGCCGCTGACCAGCCCCACAACTGGACCTTCGAGTATGAGGGCACGCTCACCGGCACCGAGGACGGCCCCGTCGAAGGACTCAAGCTCGCCGCCATCAACGAGCCCGTCACCTATCTCCTCTACGCCGCCCGCTGGTTCCCCTCCACCGGCTACCTTACTGACCGCTTCACCGCGAAAATGCGCATCCGCGTTCCCCAGGGAATGACTGTCATCGGCTCTGGCTCCGAGGGCAAATCTCACCCCGCAACCCTCGCCAGCGGCAAGCCCGCCGATGAATTCAACTTCAACTGGGCCAAACCCGGTTTCCCGGGCACCATCATCGCCGGCCGCTACGTCGCGCCCGTCTCCTCCGGCCTCGCAGGCAACGTCAAGGTCTACCTCACCGTCGCCCACCAGGCATCCGCGCAAAATCTCGCCGAGGCCGCCGGCCAGCAATTCGAGTTCTTCTCCACCATCTTCGGCATGCCGGAGTCCACCCATCTCAATATCGTCGAATTGCCCGACGACACCGTCCCCGCCTACTGGGCGCCTGAGCTCGCCGCCATCATGGGCGCACACGTCGCCGATAAATCCGGCTCCCGCCTCCTCGCCAACACCATTGCCCGCCAGTGGTGGTCCAGCGAGATCTCACCCGCCTCACTCAACGACGCCTGGATCACCAACGGCATGTGCCGATACGCCGAGCTCCTCTACCTCGAGGACCAGGGCGGACGCGCCGCGCTCATCCGCGCACTCCCCGACATCGAGGCCGGCGCACTCGCCTACGACACCATCCCACTCTCCACCGCCGCCCGCCTCTCCCCCTTCTCGCCTGAATTCCAGTCCATGACCCTTGAGAAAGGCGCGCTCATCTTCCACATGCTCCGCTGGCAGCTTGGCGAGCAGAACTTCCTGCCCGCGCTGCGTGGCGCGCTCAGCCAATTCACCGACGCCTCCGTCCGCTCCCTTGACTTCGAGCACGCGCTCGAGGCCGCCTCACAGCAGCAGCTTACCCCTTTCTTCGCGCAGTGGGTCGATGGCACCGGTGCGCCGAACTTCATCAACAAGTACGCCGTCTATCGCCTCGGCAACAACAAGGGCTTCCGCACCGTGGGCGAAATCACACAGGACCTCGACCTTTTCCGCATGCCCGTCGAGCTGACCATTGAGACCGAAGGAAAAACCGTCAGCCAACGCATCGATGTTGTCGGCACCAGCACCGAGTACGTCGTGGACACCTTCGGCCGCCCCCGCAAAATCTCCATCGACCCCGACAACTGGGTCCTAAAATCCTCGCCTGAAATCCAGGTCCGCATCCAGATTCTCAAGGGCCAGCAGCTCTCCGCGCAGGGCGACCTCGTCGGCGCCCTCGCCGAATTCCAAAAGGCCCTCGAAGCCAACCCAAACAGCTCCCTCGCCAGCTACCGCCTCGGCGAAATTCTCTTCACCCAGCACAACTTCCAGGCCAGCGTCAACGCCTTCCGAGACGCCCTTCGCGGCGACGGCGAGCCGCGCTGGACCGAGGTATGGAGCCACATCCAAATCGGAAAAATCTTCGACCTCACCGGCCAGCGTGACCGCGCCAGCACCGAGTACCGCCTCGCCATCCAGACCAACGACAACTCGCAGGGCGGCGTCAACGAAGCCCGCCAGTACCTCACCAAGCCTTACCAACTGCCCAACACTGAAAAATGATTCCCTGCCCCGCGCCCTTTCACCACCTCGCGCAACTCCGTCGCACGGCTTAGGAGAACCGCTTCCGGCCATCTCGCTGGTTCACCCGTGCAAAATGGCATTGGCTCGATTGAATGGAACGGGCTTCACCGCGTTCCATTCAATCGTCCGTCCCCGGCTCACTTCAGCGTGGTAAGGTATGCCACCAGGTTGTCCAGGTCCTTGGCAGGTATTTCCATTGCTGGCATCGAGCTTCCGGCTGGCGGAGCAACAATCAGCCGCTTCAACTCTTCCGCGCTTTTCTTGCTCCCGATTCCATCCAGCGCTGAGGCCGTATTGCCCAAGCCGGCCACTGAATGGCAACTCGGGCACCCATACGACTCATACAGTTGCTTCCCAGTCGCGGCGGAGGTTTCGCCCGGCTTCGCGCTGCTGGCTGGCCGCAATGCTGCCTTGCGGTGGCTCTCATCATAGGCAAGGAATTTCACAATCGCTTCAGCCTCGCGGTCATTGATGTGCGAGCTCGCCATCGCCTGCATCCGGCCAACATCGTCCCTCCATCCCTGGGCCGAGCGTGTTTGCTTCAAGCTGGAATCCAGCCCGTGGCACTCGGAGCACTTGTTTGCAAATACCTTGTAGCTGATTTTGACATCCGATGGATAGGACCGGGTGTCGATCTTTATCTCATCGGGATGACTGCCAAACTGTGCGGTGGCCGTTGCGCCAAATGCCACAAGCGCGCCCAGGCAAGTCGCTATTACGGTTCGAGATTGAACAATCCGTCTCATTTGCTTTTCTCCTCATCTTCGCAATTAGAAATTGAACTGAATATCCGCCTCAAGGGTCCTTGTCGCACTCCCGGTGAACGCAACCGGATCCACGCCATGGGAATTTCCAGCCGCAATGCGCCCCACGATATTCCCACTCGGCGTGAACGCCTTTTCGGTCCCAATTTGCCATTGTTCCTGGTTGGTTGCGCGCAACCCTCCGGTCACTTTTTGCCTCAGCAGGTCGTAGCGGCTGGCAAGGGCAAACCCTCGCCACAGGTAATAGTCCACCTCGCCAAACCCGCCAGCGGTCGTGAACCTGCCCGGCGCCTGGCTCGTCGGGTCTTCCCAGTCGTCGCTCCCGTGAAGAAAGCCGCCCAGCAAATCGACCTTGTCCCGGCCAACCATATAGTTGGCAAATACGCCTTCGCGCCGGATCTGCGGATAGTAGGTGAATTGATTCGCTGCCCCTGGGTTCTGGATTTGGTTCTTGCGGCCATCATAGGCCATGAAACTGACTCCGCTTTCCGGCGCATACCACCAATCGGCATCCATCCAAAGATCCTTCCCGTTCCTGTTCGATGTGCCGAGTATCTCGCTTCCATCCGCGTTGTCCCCGTTGGTCACCTTCATGTTCACCCCGAATATCTCCTTGTATCGCGACGACGCCCACGTATACCCAACCTCGGCATTCACCGGGGATTGGTCGAGAATGAAATTTGTCGGGCTCATGTTCTCAAAGATCAGCGGTGAGTTGGGCAACAGGCTGTAGATTTGCCCGGCTCGCGTGCCCTCCGACACTTGAAGATGCTCCCGGCCTACAATCCCATACCAACTGCTCCGCGACGTCCCCCCTACGTAGCCAATGTGCGCATTGGGCATGTTGGGGTTGGTTTGGCCGCCGGTCACAATATCGAACTCGGCGTAATAGAAAAAATTCGTGTCAGGTATCCAACCACCAAAATATGCATTCCAGGCTCCCACCTGGATGGCCGATGTGGAGGTCGATCCCTGCCCTTGTTGGCTTGTGCGCTGCGCTGAATAGTTGAAGTCCGAAACCGCCAGCGCCGCGTTGTTCGTCAACGTCCACTGCGGCTCCTTCTTCACCAGGGCCTCGATGCGCTCCGCCTTCCCCGGCGACTCCAACGACGGCGGAAGATGGTGCCCAAGTCTCTTGAACATGTAGCCCTGTTCGTTCAGAATCGGGGCAATGGTATGGCAGGCATAGCAGTTGAGTTTGTACCGTCTGGCGTACTGGGGGACAGCGGACGCCTGGCGTGGCACGATGACTGCCAGGATTGAGGCAATGATGCAGAGTAAAAAGACAGGATGACTTTTTGAAATCACAACGGGCTCCTTGACCGCTTCGGGTCGTAAGTATGGGTGCGCCATCTGGAGGGCGATTGCCATCGCCTGGCGCCTGTGCAATCCGGCTGGTAATATTGGCGGCTCTCAGTGCCCAAAAACCTTCAGGCACAGCTCACCGAACGCCGAACAGACCCCGGCGCTTCCCGATTGGCATTGTCAGTTACTCACACGAATGCCAAATTCAGGATCCAGATGCAGATTGCGTTGATGCAAGAAGGATGTGACGCTGGGTCTAAATTAGGAATATACAAAGCGATGCGCGCGGTCGATGCAGTATTCGCCCCACTCCCGATGATCCGTTTCCGTTTCTTGCACTGTTCAGGTTCCGATACGGGTCCACCACGATGGTGACCGGACCTGCATGAGACAGCAATGGCTCACTCGTGCCAAGGATTGCCTTTGACCTGTGGGACGGGACGGAAACCTTGCAGCAAGTGGGCGCGCCAGTCTTGGCTGTTGCGCCACTGGGCATTCCATCCATTTGCGCCATTGTCTTCATCGGGCAATGAGACCCGCAGCACTTGGCTGCTGAATCAGCCGCGCTGCAAGGCTCCGTGCCTGGCAATGCATTGAGCGCAACAAAAAGGACAACGGCCCTTGCGACGGATTTGGCTGCCTGATTCATACCAGGCTTCCATGATGATGGACGCGCACATTGTGGTCAGTGACATTCATCACGTGACGCAACAACCGCAACTGCCGCCCCCGCTTCTGCATCCGCAATTTTCACTCAACAACGCGACACTCGCCTTCAATTTGTCCGTCCAGGCCTCCGCAACATCCCGTGTGCGTTGCCTTCAGACTCAGCTCCTCTTCGTTTTTGCACCGCCCTGTTCATCGCAACTCCCACCCTGCACCATGCGCCCCGCATTTGCGCCCTTGGCCCCTAAGCCCCAGGCTCTGTCCGCCGATAAGACACTCATGAAGCTCCTTGCCTCAATTTCGCTCACCCTTGCCTTCGCCGCCGCAGCCCAATCCCCACTCATCACCACGGCCATCAGCGAGCAGGACCGCGCCCCGCTTCCCAATTCCGTCCACCCGCTCGTCGCCCACGCCACCGACCTCGGGGCGCTCGACCCCGCAGAGCCTCTCTCGCGCCTGCTCCTCGTCCTCCGTCGCGCCCCCGCGCAGGAGGCCGCGCTCAATCAGTTCATCAGTAGCGCCCACTCCCCCGGCAACCCCAACTATCACAAATGGCTCAAGCCCGATGTTTTCGCCCGCAACTACGGCCCCACCGATTCCGACATCGAGGCCCTCGGCGGATGGCTCCAGTCACATGGCCTCTCGGTTGACAAACTCCACGCCGGACGCACCGCCATTGAATTCAGCGGAACCGCCGGCCAGTTGCAGGAGGCCTTCCACACCACGCTGCACCGCTACTCCATCCACGGCCGCGAGTTCATCGCCAACGCCAACTCCGGCTCCGTGCCCGCGGCCCTCGCCCCGCTCATCCTTGGCCTCGTGCCTGCCACCAGCATTCAGCCGGTCAGTTACCTCTCCAGCCCCGGCCAGGCGCAATACAACCCCCAAAAACACACATCAACTCCACTTTGGGATATTCCCACCGGCTCCTCCACACCAAGCCTTGCCGTCGCCCCTTTCGATCTCTACACCCAGTACGACATGAACGCCGCCTTCTCCAACAACATCAACGGCTATTCGCAGTGGATCGCCATCGTCAGCGCCTCCAACATCGACGTCACCGTCATCAAGGATTATCAGGCCATCTTCTCCGTGCCAGGTTTCCTGCCCCAGATTGTCATCGACGGCGATGACCCGGGAATCAACACCGACTCCACCGAGGCTTATCTTGACACGGAACTCGCCATGGCCGCCGCGCCCCGCGCCAGGGTCCTGCTCTACGTCTCCGCAGGCTCCGCCACCACCTCCGGCCTTTATCTCGCCGCCATGCGCGCCGTCGAGGATGACCTCGCAGGTGTCATCAGCATGAGCTATGGCGAGTGCGAGGCCAACCTCGGCGTAGCCGGAAACGCCTTCTGGTACCAGCTTTGGCAGCAGGCCGCCGCGCAGGGCCAAACCGTCTTTGTCGCCGCCGGCGACTCCGGCTCCGCTGGCTGCGACAACTTCTCCACTGAAAGCCAAGCCTTCCAGGGATTCGCCGTCAACGGCATCGCCTCCACGCCTTTCAACATCGCGGTGGGCGCCACTGACTTCTACTACTCCCAGTACAACGGCACATCCAGCGCGCTGAACTCGCAAATCGCCAGCTACTGGTTGCTCTCACCCACCGCTTTTCCCTCGCCCAACCTCAACAAAACCATCCCGGAACAACCCTGGAACACCACGCTCGGCTACAACATCCTCAGTGATCTCGGCACGCAGTCCACGTGGAACATCCTTGCCACCGGCGGAGGTGCCAGTAACGCCGCGCTCAGCGTCAACGGCAAGCCAGCAGGCTACCCCAAGCCCGCCTGGCAAAGCGCGGTTGGTGTCCCCGCTGACGGCCTCCGCGACCTGCCAGACCTCGCACTCTTCGGCGGCACCGGCGCCAATTACAGCTTTTATCCCATCTGTGCCACGCTCATCGATTGCACCAGCTTCAACACCGCCGGTGGCGTGCTCGTCACCGCCGTCGGCGGAACCAGCGCCGCCGCGCCCATCATGGCCGGAATTCAATCCTTGGTCAACCAGTTCACCGGCAGTTGGCAGGGCCAGGCAAATTTCGTCTATTACCCGCTCTTCGCCGCCGCGCCCTCAGCCTTTCATGACCTCACCACCGGGCAAAACACCGTCCTCTGCATCAACGGCACGCCCAATTGCGTCAGCACCGGCGCACCGCAAAATCTCTACGTTGAAAGCGGCTTCACCACGGGCACTGGTTACGACCAGGCCTCCGGCCTCGGTTCGGTCGATGCATGGAACCTGATAAAAAACTGGTCAAGCGTCACCTTCAAACCCACGTGGACCTCGCTCGGGTTCTCCTCCACGAACTTTGTCCATGGAACCAGCGTCACCGTCACCAGCACCGTCGCGCCAGTATCCGGCTCCGGCACTCCCACCGGGACCATCGCGCTTTCAACCGTCGATGGCGTCAGCCGCGCCGGGAGTTTTGACGACATCCCCTTGGCGAACGGAACCGCCAGCGCGCTCATCGACAACCTGCCCGGCGGCAGTTACTATGTCATGGCCACCTACTCCGGCGACGGGACCTACGGCGCCAGTTCCTCCTCCTACACCACCATCAACATCTCGCCTGAAAACGACTACATTCTCGGCTCGGGGTGGGTGCAGAACCCCTACGACCTGAATTTTTATCCGCTCCAGGCGGGCATCACGCTTCCCTACGGGGCCAATCTCTATCTCGATGCCGAGCTCTTCGGCGTCAATGAACATCAGCCCAACCAGCTCGCCGCCGCCACCGGCTCCATGACCTTCACCGACTCGGCCGGCGGCTCCAGCACGCAGCCCATTGAAGTCAACGGCATTGCCGAGTGGGCCAACGGCAACTTCGCCCCCGGCTCCCATTCCATCAGCCTCAACTACCCCGGCGATGCAAGCTACAAATCCTCCGCCGCCGCCAACGTTTTCAGCTTCTCCATCCTCAAGGGCAACACGGTGCTGAAGCTCATTCCACTCTCCGGCGAGGTCGCCCCCGGCGGCACGGCAACTGTCGATGTGCAGCTCTACATGGGCTATCAGCCGCTCCTCGGCTCGCTTCCCACAGGTCCCGTCTCCGTCACTCTTGGTTCCGTCACGCAGAACGTGGCAATGGGCGCCTATGGCGCCGGCGGAAGCCAGTACCTCGAGGGCATCGCCACTTTCACCAACCTGCCCGCGGGCATTCTGCCGCTCACCGCCGCCTACGCGGGCGATGCCAACTGGCTTGGCGCTTCAGCCAATGGCGGCACCGTCGTCGCGCTCTCCACGCTGATGACGCCAACCATCGCGTTGACGCCGGCCTCCGCCTCCATCGCGCCGGCACAATCGCAGAACTTCACTGTCACGGTGACCGGGCAAAACGGCAAGGCCGTCCCCACCGGCAGCGTCACGCTTGAAAGTGACGACCAAAGTTTTCAGGTCTCGCAAAAACTCACCGTGGGCGCAACTTACTCCGCGGCTTGGTTCACCGTGCCGGCCAACTCCTTCCTGAACGGCAACAACACCCTGGTTGCCGTCTACTCCGGCGACTCAAACTACACCGGCGCCGCCTCTAATAGCGCCACACTCAACGTCAACGAGTCCGATTTTCGCCTCACCCTGCTCAACACATCCGTCGATATTCCCGCCGGCGGCTCGGCGCAAACCACCCTCGTCATCACCCCGGTCAACGGCTACAGCGGGCCTGTTTCAGTCACCGCAAGCGCGGGCCCGGGCCTCGACATCGAGTTCGCCAACATCACTCCCAACGTCAGCTCCGTTTACAACGACACAACGACCATCTACACCTCCGCATCCCTCAACCCGTGGACCTACCCGGTGCTCATCTCCGGCATCGGCGGCGGACACATGCACACGCTGATGATCTACGTGCTGGCGCATTGACGTGTGGAACCAGGCGCGGCGCCAGTGTATTTTATTTTTAGTGGATGCGCGCACAGTGCGTGCCGTGAGGCGGGATGGCAAAACAGGAATCCGAAAAATTGCAAGCCATGGGCGTACAAATCTTCGCCTTGCGCGAGGATGGCTCGCCACGCCCACGCAAAAGCATCCTGCGGCAGCTATGGGATGATTTTCTGCTCTTCAGCGGAATCCAAACCCAGTCCAATCTTTCCAGCACACGCTCCGAGCCGATCAAAACACGCGGGATCTTTTTATTCCGCAAATAAAAACCGCCGTTTCAGTGGGATGAAAAGGGCAATCAGGCGGATGAAGGCAGCTCCAGCGCTACGCCGCTAGCTCCGTTAAAATAGCACTATGGCTCTTTCACGGCAGCAAGCCCTCGACCGCTTCCACTCCAACGACCTCATTGCGCTCGGCCAGGAGGCCGATGCGCTGCGCCGGCGTCTGCATCCCGAGGGCGTGGTCACCTACATCATCGACCGCAATATCAACTACACAAACTTCTGCACCGAGTACTGCACCTTCTGCGCCTTCTATCGCCCGCTCAAGGGGCCCAAGGCGAATGAAGGCTACATCCTGGAGTTTGAAACCATCCACGAAAAGATCCGCGAGACGGTGGAGATGGGCGGCACGGGCGTGCTGATGCAGGGCGGCATCCACCCCGACCTCAAAATCGACTGGTTCGAGAAACTGTTCACCGGCATCAAGCAGCGCTTCCCGCAGATTTGGCTGCATTGCCTGTCGGCCTCGGAGGTGCTCGCGATTGCCGAGTATTCCGACCTGGACCTGCGCACCACCATCGCCCGCCTGCGCGATGCCGGGCTTGATTCCATCCCCGGCGGCGGAGCGGAGATTCTGGATGACGACGTGCGTGAGCGCATTGCGCGCCTCAAATGCCGCACCGAGGATTGGCTCAGCGTCCACCGCACCGCGCACCAACTTGGAATGCGCACCACCGCGACCATGATGTTCGGCGTGGGCGAGACATTTGAACAGCGCATCAACCACTTTGAAGTGGTGCGGCGCCTGCAGGAGGAGACCGGCGGATTCACCGCCTTCATCCCGTGGAGCTTTCAGCCGCACAACACCGCGCTCGGCGGCCGCGGCTGGGACGAGGCGACGAGCGTGGAGTATCTGAAGACGCTGGCGATCTCGCGCCTCTACCTCGACAACATTGAAAACGTGCAGGCCAGTTGGGTGACGCAAGGATTGAAGGTGCTCGAGCTCGGCCTCCACTTCGGCGGCAACGATGTGGGCAGCGTGATGCTGGAGGAAAATGTGGTGAAGGCCGCCGGCACTTCGAATTGCACAACAGAGGAAGAGCTGCGCCGCATCATCCGCGACGCGGGCTTCAAACCCGTGCAGCGCGACACGTTGTACCGGACGATGTTTTTGAATTGAAGCTCAAAACCCTCCTTTAGTTGAATAAAGCAACTGAAGCAAACCTCTGACTGCTATCAAAACCTCAAAAGCGCCTTCCAAATCGGTTGGCTTTTCATGCAAAACGAGATCTGCTTTATTCGCCGTATCGCGAATTTGCCGTTCCGTATTTTCATCAACAATATTCCATTTTTTTGCTTCTTTGAGTAAATCTTGAAATTTGAGAAATTCGCCCGATCCTTGGTGTCCAAGTTTCTCTTTCAATGCTTGTTCCAATGCTGCACGACTGATTGCAGCACATGCTTGGGAAAATCCATAAATATACAATCGAGTAGCTTCACGAATATATTTAGCCGTATTTTTAGAGGGCTTAAAAAGTGCTTCCAAATGCGATAGTTGCATAATTCGCTTAACCATGCCTTGAACATCTTGCAGCACAATTCGCGTTATAAAATCATCAAGTTGGTCTGCAGCAAAGTCAGGCGAAGCCTTTACGAAATTCTCGACTACTTCGGGGCCTTCACCGAGAAATGCTTCTCGAGACATAAGAATCGTTTTTGTGATTGTTTTAAATAATACAGTTGTGACTTTATCCTCAGGTGATGGATAGTCTTCCTCATAGCTCTTATCGAGTGAATCAATATAGCTGATGCATTCTTGTGACAAGGTCAAAGACTTCATTTTGTCCGCCATAAAACTGTGGTTGCTGAATACGCTATACCTACATTACAGTACGCAAAATAATTTAGCTGCAACTGTAGCTTTTATGCTACACTAGACAAGTGATCGAGATTGTCCGTTATCAGCGCGAGGACGGGTTCGAGCCATTTACCGTGTGGATCAGAAGATTGCGCGATGGAACGGCAAAGATCAGGATCTATGCGCGACTTAAGCAATTTGAAATGGGGAACCCTGGTGACGTGAAATTCATCGCCGATGGAATCTCTGAACTGCGAGTTCATGTTGGGCCTGGATACCGAATCTACTTTGGCATGCATGGGCGTCATCTGGTCGTTCTCCTTTGCGGTGGCGACAAAGGAACGCAGTCGAATGATATTGAAAAAGCGCGAAAGTACTGGACGGATTGGAAGCGGAGGCAAATGTAATGAGCCAATTGATCGGTGCAGTGTCGCACCATAAGCGTGAAGTGGAAGAGCTCCGAAATGATAAAGAGCTGGCCATCGGCTATCTGCAATTCTCGCTGGAGTCGCTAAGCAACCCCGATGAGCGAGCTGGAGCCTTGCTCTCCATCCGCGCCATCGCCGAAGCCTACGGTGGTATTGGCAAGATCGCAGCCGAGGCAGGCATCAGCCGCGAGTCGCTCTACCGGTCGCTCTCGCCGAAAGGCAATCCAACGATGAAGACTTTGATCGCAGTGATGAATGCGGTCGGCATGAGACTCAGTGCAATCGAAGCGCCGCGAAAGAAAGCAACGCGGCCAAAAGTTCAGCGCCGCTCAATTGCCGCCTAAGATTCATACTCACTTTCTCTTTTCCAGCAACCCCTGCGCGCGCAGCCACGTCTCCAGCAGCGCTGGCCACTGGTCGAGCGCGGCGTCGCCCATGCCGAGGCCCGAGCCATGCTGGCCGTGCGCAAAGATGTGCATCTCCGAAGGGACGCCGGCCTTGACGAGCGCCTCGTAAAACCGCAGCACATCAGCGACCGGAACCGTGTCGTCGTCATACGTGTGATAAATGAAGGTGGGCGGAGTTGCTTTGGTGACGAAGAGCTCAGGTGAGTACGCGGCGCGCAGCGCAGCGCACTTGTCCATCAGGTTGTAGAGCTTGCAATAACTCAGGTGCGAAGTGTCGCGCGTGATGGCGCCAATCCAAGGGTAGCCGAGGACGATGAAATCGGGACGGCTGGAGACTCGCTCGATTGGGTCGGATGCGCCGGGGTCGCCGGCGACAAATTGCGTGCCGGCCAGCGCGGTGAGGTGGCCGCCGGCCGAAAAACCAATCATCACAATGCGGTTGGGGTTGATGCGAAACTCCGCGGCGCGGGCGCGGACCAGTTGCACGGCGCGGCGCGCATCGAGAAGTGGAACCGGCAACACGTAACCATCCGAAGTGAGCCGGTAGTTGAGGATGAAGGCGGTGAAACCGCGCGCGGCAAACCAATCGGCAAACTGGCGGCCCTCAATATTCCCTGCAAGCCCCGCGTAAGCGCCACCCGGCGCAATGATCACCGCCGACCCGGTCGCCATTCCATCTTGCGGCTTCAGGATGGTGAGCGTGGGTGTGTCATCGCAGGTATTGCCGCGTGCTTCGGGCGCGGGCCCGTTCCAAAGTCGGATGGTTGTCGCCTGCAGAAACTCCTCCGCACCGGGCCTGGCGCAGGGCGTCATCCAGGCTTCCTGGGTGTGATGTTGCGCGGCTGTGTTGGCCGCAACAAGAGGAAGTGCGGCAGCGACAATAATCGAAAGACAAAATTTTTTCATGGCATCCTCGATGCGCGGTGGAGTTCAGGGCCGGATCAGGGTGTGCCCTTCACCGGACCCGTGCTCAATGAATGTTTGCGTCAAGCCGGATCCAAAGCGCGCGAGGAAGTATGGCGCTCCAATCACGCGCTCCTGCAAATGCCCGTGGGGGAGCAGCGCGTTCATGATGGATTCAGCATGGCGGGCGAGCGCGGCTTCTTTTTCAAGGGCAAAGCGCGCCGCGAGCCTGCGCATGCGGTTCATTTGATAGCGCATCTTGCTTGCAGCCCGCTCACCGGATCGGCCAAGGCCCTCGTCAACGCCTTTCATCCAATCCACCAGTCCTGCCAGTTCCGCATCCAGTGCGTTGCCCGCGTTGGAGAGTTTGCGCTTGCCTTCAATGGGCAGGGCGCGGGCTCCAAGTTGCTGGGCAAGGTCGTCGATGGTTTTTCCGAAGAGCGATGTCAGGTCAAGTTCATGGCGCTTGAGCAGTTCCGCAATCGCCGGCTCAATCAATGTGGCTGAGAGGCGGGGACGGATGGGCGTGATGCGGTCGAGGATGCGCCTGTATAGGACTTCCGATTGCGCAAAGTAGGCGATCTCGGCATTGCCGCCGATGTAGGTGGTGGTGGGCAGCAAAAAATCCTGAAAGACGGGGCGCAGGAGCGCGGAGGGGGAAATGCGCTCAGGCTCGGCGGCGAGAATGCCGAGCAACTCCGCGGTTGAATAGCTGATGCCGCCGGCCAGCCATAAACCATTTGGCTCGGCTGCGGAAGGCAGGGTGCGCTTGAGGGCCTCACGCGCGCCGGTCTTGTCATTGATGAGGAACAGCAGGCTCGATTGCTCGCCGACCATCACCTGCGGCGTGTATCCGGCGGCGGTCAGCTCGGCATTGCGGGCGAGAAGGGCGGCGTGGAGTTCATCGGCGCGCTCAATGGCCGCGCGCAGAACCGGAGCCCCGAGCGCGTGCGCCGCGCGCGTGTGCGGGTCGAAGATCAGCAGGCCATCGGCGGCAAAGACCCTGGCATAGAACTCGGAGAAGGCCTGGGCGAAGGTTTTTCCAGGTTGGTACGCGGCCTGCAATGCCTCGGCTGCATCCGAATAACCGATGAGTTCAGCCGCCCGGTCGACCAGCGCGGAGATGGAACCATCCAGCGTAATGGAGCCGACTGGAAGCTCGGCGGCTTGTGCCGCGCTGTATTGCAGGCGAACGAGATCTCGCCTGCCGGGAAACGTGGTGTGGTTGACCTCGGCGAGGTCGTGGTCTTCACTCGCCAGCCAGAAGATTGCGACGTGCGGCTTGCCGGATTTGCTGAGCGAATTTGCGCGTGCGATGGCGGTGGCGGCCTTGAGCGGCGTGAAGAGCGGCCCGCCGAAAAGGCCGACCTGCTGCCCGGTGACAATGGCGCCGGCCCCGCCGACAAATTGCGCAAGCGCCTGTCTGTCGCCCGGGTTTTGCGCGGCGAGCATCTGTTTGATCGCTTCGCTGTGCGCCGGGGCCAGGTTGCGCGCTGGCGTGGATACTGGATAATACTGCCCGGCCCGGCCGGAGATGGCGTCCTGGGCGAGGCGGCTGATGCCGGGAATTGCGTTGCTGGGTAGTTGCTCGACGAACAAGGGACCAACTTCTTTCAAAAAAATGCTCTACGCCATTAGGATGCCACGCAGCACCCGGGCGATGCAGGGGGCGGACGGGGATTCACAGGGGGGCGCTCAGTCGGCGGCTATACTTTGGCTTAAGGGGGCAGCATGGCGGGGAAATTGAAGAGCAAGGCAAAAAGCGGCGCGGGAACAAAATCGGGCAAAATTCTCCGCCCGGATAAAAGCAAAAAAGAGAAGCTCCTCAGCTCCCAAGTGGTCTATGAAGGCCCGCTTTTCCGGGTGCTTCACAATGAAATTCTTGACCCGGATGGCAATCCGAGCACCCGCGAGGTAATTCGCCACAACGGCAGCGTGGTGATTCTGGCCGTTGATAACTCCAGCAGCAAACGCGACCCGCTGATTTTGATGGAGCGGCAGTATCGCCATGCCGCCGGTCAGTACCTTTGGGAGCTGCCCGCCGGCAAGCTCGAGGCCGGTGAAGAGCCGCTCAGCGGAGCCGAGCGCGAACTGGCCGAGGAGACGGGCTACCATGCCAGGAAGTGGAAACTGCTGGTTGAGTACTATGCCAGCCCCGGGTTTCTCGGCGAGTCGATGAAGGTTTTTCTGGCGGAAAAGCTTGTAGCCGGCGAGGCGCACCCGGAGGAGGACGAGCAAATCCAGATCCACATGGTGAAGCTGTCCGAGGTCCTGAAGGCGATCGACAAGGGAATCATCATCGACGGCAAAACACTGACCGCGGTGCAACTTTATGCGCGTCGATTGAAACGTAACCGATAGAAAAAGTCCAAGAGCCATCGTACTGCATAGTGGTACGATGGCTCGTAAATGCAATCATCACTGAAATCTAAGTAACTAATTTTGTTTGATTTATTTTCTTTTCCGGGACTCGTAAATTTGATGAATCATTTGGCGGAATTTTTCTCCACATAAAACTTTTTATCTTTTCGCCTCGTCGTTAGAAATACCGGCAAACTCTTGCAACAGAGTGTTGCCTAAAACAGCGAGGAAAGAAGGCTAAGCCAGTGTCTCAGTACAAGGGTAAGGTCAAGTGGTTTAACAACGCCAAGGGTTTCGGATTCATTGGACGCGAAGATGGGCCCGATGTATTTGTTCATTACTCGGCAGTGCAGGTGGAAGGCTACAAGACCCTGAAAGACGGCGACGAGGTTGAGTTTGACATCGTCGAAGGCCAGAAGGGCCTGCAAGCCGAGGGTGTGGTTCGTCTGCGTCCATCCGCTTCGACCGTTGATGCACAATAGCCTGCGGCGCTCACATTTCCGTCGCCGTACAGCCCACAGTGGTTGTGGACGGCGGAATTGTGCATTTGTCATCTCTATTCGTCACACGATTCCCGTTCACTAGTGAAAATTAAATTCCTGCCGCTGGTTACATTTCCACTCTTTCCAAGTCCAAAGTCATGTTTCAGGCATACAATCTGCAATGAACCGGCCGCAAGAGGAGCATCTTGCGGTTAAGATAGGTGTGTAAAGAAACACACCGGGACGAGGACGAGATGAGCTTATTCAACACCAAAGACAATGCAATCGATGAAGCCGCGCTAGGCGAGGATTACACCAAGGGCAGCAGCCATATGCTGGATGCTTTGATTGTGGCCGGAATTGTTGTCTCAGTGCTTATCGCCCTGTTCGTACTGATCTTTGCCACCCGGCCCAAGCCGGCTAGCACAGGTGAAGTGATGAATGTATGGGCTTACGAGCTGCATACAACCACATCAGGCTTTGATGCCAATGGCGATCCAATCCCGGTTGAAAACTTTGACCGCCTGCTGGTCTTTGCCAATGTCACCATCCATAACCAGAGCGACCATCCTCTCATCCTCAAGGATGTGCAGACCAATGTCACGTTGCCGGATGGGATTCACTCCAGTGTTGCCGCCTCGGAGACTGATTTTAAGAGGTTGTTTGTGGCCTATCCGCAGCTTGGCGCGCTCAGCAGCAACCCGCTGAACGTTGCCGCTACCCTGCAGCCCGGGGAGACAATGACCGGCACCATCTTCTCGGCCCTTTCCATGACCAAAGCACAATTTGATGCGCGCAAGGACCTGAACTTCAGCTTTGCCTTCCGTTATCAACCCATCTTTGCACTCACGCCCAAGGACCCGGTCCAATTCCCCGTCCTGCAGGCTCCATTGAATGACCCCGCGCAGGTCAAGGGCCTTGGCAAAGACAAACAGCCGACCGCATCCTCCCTCTTCCAATAATCCAAACCGGCACACAACGCAGCAAGGGCAGAGGTGAAAACCTCTGCCCTTGGCTTTTATTGGAGCTGTTGATTGACTACTGCACAGTGGTCGGCGCCGGCGCATTCTTGGGTGTTGCCAAGTAGCCGCTCACCGTGTTCTTGCCGCTGACACTGTTGATGACAATCTCAAAGAGCATGGGATCTTTGCCACTGTAGAACTGAAGGGGCTCGTTCAAGTTGCGATCCTTCTTTTCATAGGTCTTGTCGTCGGAATACACATTGAGGGTGAAGCGGTTGCGCTTTGCATCCACTTTGCGCAGTTCAAGGCTGATGGTGCCAACCGGCTTTCTCTGTCCTTTGACCAGGGTGAACTCATAGTAGTTCTTGTCGCCCTTGTGCTTGAGGACTTCCAATTCATCGTGGTTGCGGGCAATCAGGGTGCTATGGTTGTCCAGGTCGCCTTTCATGGATTGCAATTGGGTGACGGCGGTGGCCAGGTCCCCCTGCGTCTTGGTCAGGTCGGTCTTGACGCCGCCGACGTCGGTCTTGACGGCATTGACATCGCCCTGCACGGCATTGACCTGCTGCGCGGTCTGCTTCTGCGCGGTTTCAAGACGGCGGCTGTCGGCCTGCTCCTTGCGCAGAATCTCCTGCGCGCTGGCTTCCATCTGCTTCTGAGTCAGGCCAAGGGAATCACCCAGTTCCTGTTGGGCCACCTTCAGCCTTGCCTCCGTCTCGCGCAACTCCGAGCTCAGCTTGGCGTTGTCGGCGCGTGCATCGGTCAGCTCAGTTTCCTGGCGGCTGACACGGCCGGAGATGGCAAAACTCCAGATCAGGCTGCCGAGCGCGGCAACCAGCGCAACCGCCAGCACCACCAGGAGCGCCGTGGAATGCGTTCTGGGAGTGGTTTCTGTTTCATAGTCCTTCAACATGTTTGGTGATCCTCGTTTCGTGGTCTTTCTGTTTTGATGCGGGCTCCCTGCCCCTTGCGATTGGACGTTTTACGGAAAAATTCGTCTCAGGCCTGGTACTGGGCCTGCGACTTTGCCCATACAGAATCCGTCTTGAGTTAGGATAGCCGACCCCTGGCCGGTTTGCGAAATAGAATAGAACCATGGGTTCGGATGGGCATGCGCTGGTGTAACAGCATGGACACAGGCTGCCTTTAATTCATTTGCACGCGCCTGCATGGGCATTTGACACCGCAGCCGTGACAAGCACCAAAGCGCTACGCTATAAAGGGTTTTGGCCTTTTCAGTGCGGCACCCCGCAGGCAAGAGCCTGAAGCAGTACAACTTGAACGCAATCATCATTTGGAGAAACCGGAAATATGACAACCGCAACAGCAGGAAAAGGACTGGAAGGGATTGTAGCCGCAAACTCGGGTATTTGCTGGATTGACGGAGATGCCGGTGTTCTGGCCTATCGCGGCATGGACATCCACGAACTGGCGGAACACTCCACCTTTGAGGAAACCACCTACCTTCTTTGGAACGGCAAGTTGCCGACCGCGCCACAACTGGAGGAGTTCAAAAAGCACCTGGCTGCGGCGCGCCGCATCGATGTCCGCGTCATTGACCTGCTACGCAGCCTGCCCACCACGGGCACGCCGATGGAAGTTCTGCGTACGGCCGTCTCAGCGCTGAGTTTTTACGACTCCGACGAATATGACAACACCCATGAGGGCAATGTGCGCAAGGGCAACCGTTTGACCTCGCAGATTGCCATGATCGTCGCGATCTATGACCGCCTGCGCAAGGGCAAGAACATCATTGAGGCCGACCCGTCACTATCCCATGCGGCAAATTTCCTGTGGATGCTCAACGGGGAACGCCCCAGCGAGACGGCGACAAAAACACTTGACATCGCCCTCATTCTCCATGCCGACCACGAATTGAACGCTTCCACCTTTGCCGCTCGCGTCATTGCCGCCACCCTGTCCGACATTCACTCGGCCATCACCGGCGCCATCGGCGCGCTCAAGGGCCCGCTCCACGGCGGAGCCAATGAGGCCGTCATGCGCCTGCTCTATGACATTGACAAGACCGGCAAGGAACCGGTGGAGTACGTCAAGGACCTGATTGCGAAAAAACAGAAGATCATGGGCTTTGGCCATCGCGTTTACAAGACCGAGGACCCGCGTGCCACCCACCTGCGCCGCATGAGCGAGCAATTGAGCCGTGACTCAGGCCAACACAAATGGTATGACTGGTCGCGCGCCATCGAGCTGTACATCAACTCGGAAAAAAAGCTCAACGCCAACGTGGACTTTTACTCCGCCTCCACCTACACCATGCTCGGCATCGACGTGGACCTTTTCACGCCCATCTTTGCCGTCAGCCGCATCGCCGGATGGACGGCGCATGTCATCGAACAGCTCGACGACAACCGGCTGATCCGCCCGCGCGCGGAGTACATCGGCCCCGGCTACCCGAACCATTGGGTGCCTGTGGAGAATCGCTAATCCGAATTGGAATGCAACCAGGCCTGCACAAAACGTGCAGGCCTGGTTGCATGTGCATTGGCCACAATTGCATGTCAACCCGGTAAGATAGAATTCAGCGGGAGGATTTCACCGATGCGCCGGGTTTATTTTGATGCCAATGCCACCACCCCGTTGCTGAAAGAAGTCGTTGAGGCGATGCAGCCCTACTGGACTGAACACTTTGGCAACGCCTCGTCGATCCACCTCTACGGGCAGGAGGCACGCAAGGCAATTGAAACGGCGCGCGCCACCATGGCCGAGTTTTTCAATTGCCGCGAGGCGGAAGTGGTCTTCAACTCCGGCGGCACGGAGGGCGATAACACCGCGCTCTTTGGCATTCTTCGTCCCGGCGACCACTTGGTCACCTCCTCCATCGAGCACTCGGCGGTGCTGTCGGCTGCTCGCAAGCTCGAGGCGCAGGGCGTGACCGCCACCTTCGTCGATCCCGAGCCGAACGGCTTGATGAACCCGGAGACGATTCGCCGCGCCATCCGCCCCAATACGCGCCTGATCAGCATCATGCACGCCAACAATGAGACCGGCGTCATCCAGCCGCTCGCGGAGATTGGCCGGATTGCGGCCGAGACTGGCATCTGCTTCCACATTGACGGCGTGCAGGCCGCGGGCAAGATTCCCATCGACGTGCGCGAAATCGGCTGCCATCTCTACTCCATCAGCGCGCACAAAATGCATGGCCCCAAGGGAACGGGCGCGCTCTTCATCAAGAGCGGAACGCCGTTTGAGTCGGTGATTGTGGGCGGCAGCCACGAGCGCCGCCGCCGCGCGGGCACTGAAAACGTGGCTGGTATTGTCGGCCTCGGGCGCGCCGCGGAGATCGCCATGCGCACACTCGCCGACGACACCATCGACCAGCTGCGCGCGCACCGCGACCGGCTGGAGGCCGGCCTGTTGCAGATTGCCGGGACGGGCGTGAATGGCGCTGGAGCACCGCGCACAGCGAATACCGCGAACATTCATTTTGACGATGTGGAGGCCGAGGCGCTGGTGATTGCGCTTGACCTCAAGGGCATAGCCGTCTCCGGCGGTTCAGCCTGCCACTCGGGCAAAACCGAGCCGAGCCACGTACTGATGGCCATGGGCATGGATGCCATTCAGGCGCGGGCGAGCCTGCGCTTCAGCCTGCTGAAAACTGTGACGGCCGAGGATGTGGACCATGCGCTGAGCGTGATTCCCGAGGCAGTGGAGCAGATGCGCGCCTTGAGCCCGGCGGCGGCGGGAACGCGGGGATAAAAGCAGCGCAAATACGGAAAATCGCAAACCCGGCTATCATAAAGGCAGGATGTCTTCCCCAGTCCCCATAGCCGTGGCCATGTCCGGCGGCGTTGATTCGTCCACCGTTGCGGCACTCCTGCGCCGCGAGGGCGAGCGCGTCGTCGGCCTCACGCTCCAGCTCTGGGACCAGACGCGGCTCGCAGGCCGCCACGGCATCCCCGAGCAGCCGAAGGCCGGGCGCTGTTGCTCGCTCGATGATGTGTATGATGCGCGCCGCGTCGCCGAGCACCTCGGCATACCCTATTACGTCGTCAACCAGCAGGAGCGCTTCGAGCGCGATGTGGTGCGCCCGTTTGTGAGTGAATATCTCGCCGGGCGAACGCCGATTCCCTGCTCGCTCTGCAACGACCACTTGAAGTTCGACCAGTTGCTGCTGACGGCTCGCAGCATCGGAGCGGAGCGGATCGCAACCGGCCACTACGCAATCAACGAGTTTGACCCGGCGCGCGGGCGTTGGATTTTGAAGCGCCCCGTGGACCGTGCCAAGGACCAGACCTACTTCCTCTTCGGACTCAAGCAGGAGCAACTGGCCCGCACGCTCTTCCCGCTCGGCCGCATGACCAAGCCGGAGGTGCGCGAACTGGCGCGGGTTGCCGGGTTGGCGCTTGCGGAAAAGCCCGACTCGCAGGAGATTTGCTTCATCCCCGGCGGCGATTACAAGAGCTTCATCACGGCCTACCTTGAAGAGCAGGGCGAGACGCTGCCCGATTCCGCGGGCGAACTGGTCACAGCGGGCGGCGAGAAGATGGGCCGCCACGAGGGGATTCACGGCTTCACCATCGGCCAGCGCAAGGGACTCGGCGTTACTTCGCCGAATCCGCTCTACGTCCTGCAAATTGACCCGGCTACAAATCGTGTCACACTGGGCGCGGATGCGGAGTTGGCAACACGAAACCTGCGCGCAGGCCGGTTGAACTGGATAAGCATTTCAGAATTGACCGGGCCGATGCGCGTGCAGGTGAAGATCCGCCACCGCCATGAGCCTGCGTGGGCAACGATTGAGCCCGAGGGCGACGATGCGGTGATGGCAACCTTTGAGGAGCCACAGAGGGCGGTTACGCCGGGCCAATCCGCGGTTTTCTACGATGGCGACGAGGTTGTGGGCGGCGGCTGGATTGTTTAAATAAACAGATCCTCGTCCTTGCCGGGATGCATGGCAGGCTGCCCCGCCGCGCCACCGCGCAGCGCGTCGGTGATGGCGCGCAATGCGGCGAGAATCCCACCCAACTGACGCGCGGGAAGAGAGACTGCATTGCGGACAAACCCGGCTGTCTTGTCGATGGAATCGAGCACGCCGGTGAGCAGGTTATCCACGCGGATGACCTGGCCGCGCAGCCGGCCTATCATCTCCGTGGCCGAGGCGTGCACGTCGGCGCTCTGCATGCGGAGGTCCTCGGTAATGGCAACGATGTTGTTGACTGCGGCCTCAACGCGCGGCGAGACCCGGTCAAGCGTGGCGCGCGTACTTTTGACCAGCGGCGTGATTGGCGCCAGGGCCTCGCGCAGGTCGTCCACCGCAATCTCAACGGTTCGGGATGTTTTTCGGGCGACCAGATAGAGCGCCAAAAGCACAAAAGACTGCAAAAGGATGGCCAGCGCGGCAATCCCGACAAAAACCATCATCAGCGTATTTGTGTTCAAACCAGCGGTAACCTCATCGTGGACTGACTGCAAACCTGGTGAAAGCCGGCGGCCCGGGGATGCCCCGGGCCGCCATGCTGTTACACTTGCGGCCCTGTTTCGCGGCGGGTGGAGGAGTAGTACGCCTCGCGGCCCGCCTCCATGGCGGCGCCGAGGCGCGTGGTCTTGTCGGCTACGTACTCGCGGCTCTTGTCAACCAGGTCGTCCCACTGGTCCTTGCCCCGCTCATACAAATTGGTGACCGAGCCCTTGCCGCGCTCATAGAGCGCGCCCACCTGCTCTGTGGCGTCGTGCGCCTTGTTGCGAAGATACTCGCTGCCCTCGCGCGCGCCGTTCACTATGTCTTCCCGTGTTTCACGCCCGCTCTTGGGCGCGAATAAAATACCCATGACCGCGCCGATGCCCACACCGGCTACAAACCAACCCAAAGTGGAATAGCTTTTTTCTTCCGCCATTGTCGTGCTCCTTCCTGTGCTTCTGGCTTCTGAAGCGGTATCCATCCACAGAGCCAGCGCGGTGCTGCAAGTTCCTGTTCCGCGCTTCTCTCTGCACACTATGTTACTCCGAACCGTCGGTCCCGACCAAGATTCAAGTAAAATCCTTGAAGCATTGGCGCAAAGGGCGGTCCTGCCCCATTAGACGCGCAAAAAACAAACGCGGTGCGGGCTGATTGCCCGCACCGCAAATTCCCGCACAATTCCGGTTAGAATTCGATTCGCGCCGAAACCTGGCCGGTTCGGGCGCCACCAAAGTCCGCCGCGGTATTGCCGCAACCGCTCACCGAGCAATTCACCTGTCCAAAGTTCGCCGAGCTCAGGTCCATGTCCGGGTCGCTGAGGTTGGTGTGGTTGAGCACGTTGGTGAAGGTGCCCTCCACCTTGAGGTGTAGGCCGGAAGCCAGTTCAAAGTTCTTGCTCAGGCCGGTGGAGAGGTTGACGAGCCCGGGGCCGGTGACACTGCCGACCTGGCTGTTGCCGAAGCGGCCAATCGGCAGCGGATGGTTGCCGATCGGGTTGCCGAAGGGATCGAACCCGGCGCCGGTTTGGCAAGCGCTCCCTACCGTCCACAGCGTATCGCCGGGGCAGGTGAAGGCGTTCGGATTGACCCAGAGTTTGCGGCTCTTGCCGCTGCTCGGGATCGTATTCACGCCGGGCACCACGTCCGGGTGCTGGTTGCGGTGGCCGGTATCAAAGCTGACACCGCCCGCGCCATAGGCTCCATTCAAGCCGGAGCCGGTTCCGGACGGGTCGCCTTCGCCGTTCGGGAAATACGGAGTCTCATAGGGGCCGGTCTGAACGGTGAGGATGTTGCTGATGCGCCATCCTCCGACAAGCAGGTCCTCGACGCGGTTCATGTCCCCGCCGATCGCCTTGCCGCGACCAAAGGGCAGGTCATATAGCATGGTGGTGTTCCAGCGCAGGCGGCGCGTGCCGTAGACGTTGTC
>JAJXXN010000317.1 GCA_021781075.1 Acidobacteriota bacterium
GATTTCTGGTTCGGGTAGGTTGTTGCGGGAAACCTGCACGCGTTGGTGTTGGTGTTGGCCACCCAGCCCAGCACCGGCACGGTGCCAATCAGCGTCACGCCCAGCGTGCCGGTCTCGCTCACCGTGTCATCAAACTGCCCCGTCGGCCACACCCCGGAACCCACACTGTTTTCAAAGTACCAGTCCGCCGCTGAACTCGAGTCGCCGTTCTGGTAGTTGTAGCGCGAGGTCGAGTCCCCACCCCACCGCGTCACCGTGATATTCGCGTTTTGCGCCGATGTCGTGTCGAGCGCATAGGCATTCAACCCGTAAATCAACGGGCTGATCGCGTGCGTCACGTTCCCCGCATCCACGGTCAGCGCCGGCCCGTTGGCCGCCTGTGGGTAGGTCAATGTGACCACAATGCTTCCGCTCTCGGTGGGCGTTGCCACGCTTTGCGCGGTCACTGTCACCGTGGGCGGCGCGGGGTAGGGAGCGGTGTACAGGCCATTGGCATCAATCGTCCCGGCATCGTACGTGCTTCCGGCGGGCACGCTTACCGACCACATCACCGCATTGCCGCCTCCGCCTTTCACCTGCGCCACAAACTGCGTTTGCTGGCCCACGACGGCGGTGTTCGGCGTGATCGCCACTGCCAGGTTGTAATTCGCTGTGGCTGTTTGCGTGCTGGTCATTTTCACCGTGCAAACATTCGCTGCAACCGAGGAGCAACCCGTCCAGGAACTGAGCGCATAACCGCCGGTCACATTGGGGGGCGCCACCAAGGCTACGCTCGTTCCCGCAACGTAGCTCAGCGTGAAGGGAGTGTTTGCCTGGCTGGTTCCATTGTTGTCTTTCGGCGATATTTGAATCGGAACACCATTGCCCGGAAGATTCGTGGTCACAGTGAGTGAATAGTTGACCGGTGCGATGGACGGATTGGAAGAGCCACAGCCGGCGAGTAAAACCACAACCGGGAGCAGCAACAGGTGCTTAGGGATAAACTGGTTTAATAAAGCGGGACGCATCAACCCCCTCCAAACATCTTGAGAGTCATCTTACTGTCTGCGCCCGTGGCATGGATAAATTTTTTACGTTACCAGGGTTACAGTTTCGTGATCAATGCACGCCCAGGCCGAACTGGTTTCTCCACGTGCGGCCATCCTTTTCCAGCAGCCGGTCGGCGCAATCCGGGCCCCAGGTCCCCGCAAAGTAATTCGGAAACACCTCCGGCTCCTTGGCCGCCCATGCCTCCAGAATCGGCGTGTAAAGCGCCCACGTCACTTCCAGGCCGTCACGGTGCGCAAAAAGCGTTTGGTCGCCATGCATCGCCTCCAGCAGCAGACGCTCGTATCCGTTCGCGCTGCTGTTGCCGAATGCATCCTTGTAATCAAAATCCATTGTCACCGGGCAAACCGCCATGGAGGGCGCGCTTGGCACCTTGGCTCCAAACCGCAAGCTGATTCCCTCATCCGGTTGAATGCGAATCGTCAACAGGTTGGGTTGGATCTCCCCCTGTTGCCCCGCCGCCATGCGGTTGAAGATCAACAACGGCGGCTGCTTGAATTGAATGCTGATCTCCGTCACGCGCCTTTTCAGCCGCTTGCCCGCGCGCAGGTAAAACGGTACCCCGGCCCAGCGCCAGTTCTCAATCTCCAGCTTCAATGCCGCAAAGGTCTCGGTCCCCGAGGTCGGGCTTACCCGCTCCTCATCGCGGTAACCAATCACCTTCTGCCCATCCACAATCCCAGGCCCGTATTGCCCACGCACCGCATCCGTCGCTGGTATTGAGGGAATCGCCCGCCACGCCTTCACCTTCTCGCGCCGCACCGCCTGCGCGTCAAAGCTCGACGGCGGCTCCATCGCCACAAAACTCAAAAGCTCCATCATGTGGTTCTGCACCACGTCGCGCAGCGCGCCCGCCTTCTCATAAAACGGCCCGCGCCCCTCAATGCCTATCGACTCCGCCGCCGTGATCTGGACGTGGTCAATATAATTCCGGTTCCAGATGGGCTCAAAGATCCCGTTGGCAAAGCGGAAAACCAAAATATTCTGCACCGTCTCCTTGCCCAGGTAGTGGTCGATGCGGAAGACCTGGTCCTCGTGGAAGACCGCGTTCACCTGCGCGTTCAATTCCTTCGCCGATTCCAGGTCGTGGCCAAAAGGCTTCTCAATCACCACACCCACCTGGCCCTTCTCGGGCTGCGCCATGCCCTGCGCGCCAAGGTTCTCAATAATCGGCGCAAAATACTCCGGCGCCGTCGCCAGATAATAAAGCCGGTTGGGGCCAATGTTCTTTTCCGCCGCAATCCGGTCCAGTTCCGCCTTCAGGCCCACATAACCGGTCGCATCATCAAAGCGCAGCGCGTAATAGTGGATGCGCTTGACAAACTCCTCCAGCTTGGGGTCGTCCGCTGCCACATTGCCAAATTCCAAAATCCCCGCGCGCATATCCGCGGCAAACTCACCGGCCAGTGGCCGACGCGCCACGCCGACTACCGCTGAATTCGCAGGCAACAAGCCAGCCTGCTCCAGGTGAAACAACGCCGGCAGCAACTTCCGCTTCGTCAAATCCCCCGACGCGCCAAAAATCACCAGGATCCCCGGCTCGGGAATCTGTTCGCCGCTCATCGTCAGGTTTTTCAAATCTTCCGGGTTCACTCGAATCTGCGCGGTTGCCATTTTTCCACCTCGGCATTCATCTGATTTATTGGGAAGTAAGTTGGTGACCAAGGGAGCGCGCGCCAAGCGCCCGGGGCCAAGACACAGTCCGTGGGAACGGAAAATTTTGCGGGAATTGAATTGAATCTCACAATAAAGTCCTCAACCCCCGGTCCCTATTTCCCCTTCACCACCGCGTGCCCGCCAAAGGCGTTGCGCATGATTGAGAGCATCCGGTCGGTGAAGTTGTTCTCCTCGCGCGAACGGATGCGCCGTATCAGCGACTCCGTGATCACGGGCGCGCTCACATTCAAATCAATCGCCTCGAAGACCGTCCAGCGCCCCTCGCCGGAATCCGAAACATACGCCTCCAGCCCGTCGAGGTTCGGGTTTTGCTTGAGCGCCTCGGCCGTCAAGTCCAGCAGCCAACTGCGCACCACGCTGCCATGCCGCCAGATCTCCGCTATCTGCGGCAGGTTCAAGTCAAGCTGTTCCTTCTTCTCCAGGATGGTGAAGCCCTCGGCAAAGGCCTGCATCATGCCGTACTCAATGCCGTTGTGCACCATCTTCACAAAATGTCCCGCGCCCGCCGGGCCAACGCGCCCCCAGCCGCGGTCCTTGGCCGGGGCCAGCGCCTCAAAGATCGGCGTCAAAAACTTTACCGGCTCCTCGTCCCCGCCGATCATCAGGCTGTAGCCTTCCTTCAATCCCCACACGCCGCCCGAGGTGCCCACGTCCACAAAGCAAAATCCCTGTGCCGTCAATTCCGCATGTCGGCGCATCGAATCCTTGTAATTCGAGTTGCCGCCATCAATCAAAATATCGCCCTTGCTGAGGTGCGGAATCAGCCGGGCAATTGTCTGGTCCACCGGGTCGCCCTGCGGAACCATGATCCAGATCGCCCTGCGCCCGGTGAGCTTCTTCGCCAGCTCCTCGAGCGATGATGCGCCCACATTGCCGCCCGCCGTCAGCTTCGCCACCGCCTCGGCGTTGAAATCAAAGCCAACCACCTGGTGGCCGCCGAGCTTCAATCGCTCGGCCATGTTCCCGCCCATCTTGCCCAATCCAATCAATCCCAGTTGCATCGTTTTTCTCCTCAACAAAGCTTATAAAACTCCCAGCCCTCTGAGCTGTGCGCTCAAACTCTCCGCGCCTGAAAATTGAATCGCCTTCATTCCCACCGCCTCGGCGCCCGCCACATTTTCCACGCGGTCGTCGATAAACAGCACCCGCTCCGCCGCCCGATTCAGGATTTCGAGCGCGCGCAGGTAGATCGCCGCCCCCGGCTTGCGCAATCCCAAATAGCAGGAACTCAACCGCAGGTCAAAATATCCGCTCAATCCAAAATGCGCAAAACGAAACTCATTGGGCTCACGCGCCTCATTGTTCAGCGCGCCCAGCACATACTTATTAGATGAATGAATCGCAATTAAGTTTCCCATGGCGGAATCTTCGGGCAATTTTGACCCGCTTAGGACAAATTCATAAAACTCGTCTTCCGTGAATTGGCGCGGGCTGGTGAAGACACAGCGCTTCAAATATTCCTCTCGGGTGATTGCGCCGCTCTCCCACTCGCCATAATGAATCGCGTGCAGCCGCTCGAACTCCGCCCCATCCAGGCCAAAATGCGCAATGGCGGCGGCGCGTTCACCATGATCCCAGCCATTGGTCAGCAGCACCCCGCCGACATCAAACAAAATCACGTCAAAGGCAGGCAACCGGCTTTCGACTCCAGGCGCTGTCAACCTTTCTCCTTCATGAACCGCGCCTAAATCGCCATCACCTTGTTGAAGCGCCGCACAAACCGTTCTTCCTTGATTTCAAACTTCGCCGCGGCAAACGCATCCACAATCTCAAAGGCCACCGCTGTGCCAATGATCCGCGCGCCCATCACCAGCACATTCATGTCATCGTGCTCCACGCCCTGGTGCGCGGAATAGGTATCGTGGCAAATCCCCGCGCGTATCCCTGGCATTTTGTTCGCAGCTATGCACACGCCCACGCCCGAGCCGCAGATCACGATGCCGCGCTGCGCCTCGCCGGCCTTGATCGCCAGCCCCGCCTTCTCGGCAAAATCCGGGTAATCGCTCGGCTCCGTGTTGTAGGCTCCAAGGTCAATCGCCTCATGGCCCATCGCCGCAAGGTGCTTCCTCACTTCTTCCTTGAGCGGAAACCCCGCGTGGTCTGCTGCGATGACGATCTTCATTTGCGCTCCTATGCAAGTACCTTTTTTGCGGCCGCAACAACCGCTGCCGCCGTCATTCCCAATTCAGCCTGCACCTGTGCTGCCGGGGCCGACGCGCCAAAACGATCCAGCCCAACCACCGCGCCTTCCGCGCCCACATACTTCCACCAGCCGGCTGTGGCGCCTGCCTCAACGGCGACAGTGGGAATGCCTTTGATGAGTACCGTAAATTTGTACTCCGCGGGCTGTTCATCAAACAACTTCCAACTTGGCATGGAGACAACGCGCGCCGCGATCCCTTCCGCGGCCAGCATCTTAGCTGCTTCCACGGCAAGCCACACTTCGCTGCCCGAGCCAATCAGCACAACCCTCGGCTCGGCCGCATCCACCAGCACATACGCGCCGTGCCTCACGCCCGCCGTCACGTCCACCTTCGCCGCATCAATCACCGGAAGGTCCTGACGCGTCAGCGCCATGAAACTTGGTCCCTTGCGTTCCAGCGCAACCCTCCACGCCGCCGCGGTCTCATTCGCATCCGCGGGCCGCAAATCCACCAGGCCGGGAATCGCGCGCAAACCGAGGAGTTGCTCAATCGGTTCATGTGTCGGCCCGTCCTCGCCCACCGCAATCGAATCGTGCGTGTAAACCCACAGCGCATGAACCTGCATCAATGCCGCCAGCCGCATGGCCGGCTTCGCGTAATCGCTGAAGACAAAAAACGTCGAGCCGAAGGGAATCACGCCCCCATGCGCGGCCATGCCGTTGACCGCCGCGCTCATGCCGAACTCGCGCACGCCAAAGAACAGGTTCCGCCCCGCCGCATCCTCATGGAAATTCGCGCCCGGCTTGAAGATTGTCTTCGTCGAAGAGGTCAAGTCCGCCGCGCCGCCAATCAGCTCCGGCACTTGCGCTGCGATCGCATTCATCACCGCGCCGCCCGCATTGCGCGTCGCCATCGGCTTGTCTGTCGAAAACACCGGCAGCGCCGCATCCCAGCCGGCCTGCAACTCGCCTCGCTGCACGCGTTCAAACTCCGCCGCCAACCCCGGATGCGCCGTCTTGTACGCGGCAAACAGCTTCGCCCACTCGGCCTCGGCCGCCGCGCCGCGCGCCACCGCCCCGCGCCAATCCTTCAGCGCCTCATCGGGAACAACAAAACTCTGCTCCGGGTCGAAGCCGAAAAACTTTTTTGTCGCCGCCAACCCCTCCGCGCCCAGCGGCTCGCCATGCGCCTTGTTCGTCCCCGCGCGCGGGCTGCCATAGCCAATCACCGTCCGCACGCGGATCAGCGACGGACGCTTCGTCTCCGCCTTCGCTGCGGCAATCGCGCCCTCAATCGCTGCCAGATCATTCCCATCGGCCACGCTCAGCACCTGCCAGCCGTAGGCCTCAAAGCGCTTCGTCACGTCCTCGGTGTAGCTCAGCTCCGTCGGCCCGTCGAGCGAGATCAAATTGTCGTCATAAAGGCAAATC
>JAJXXN010000011.1 GCA_021781075.1 Acidobacteriota bacterium
GTCCATCTGCACAATGCGCCCCGCGCCAATGTTCAGGTGCCCCACCTCGCTGTTGCCCATCTGCCCGTCCGGCAATCCCACCCAGTGCTCGCTCGCCTGGATGAAGGTGTGCGGATAGTTCGCCCACAGCTCGTCGAAAGTTGGCTTGCGCGCCAGCGCCACCGCGTTGTTTTCCGTCTCCGCGCGGTAGCCAAATCCATCCAGTATCGTCAAAATCACCGGTCGCTTGTTCGATGCCATTGTCTCTCCCCTGCTGAATAAAAACCTTTTCTCTGCCAATACCAGCGGGTTGTTCAATCCGTGGGCGTTGCCATCCACCCAAACCCGCTAAAAGAACGGGGAAGGCCTCCGGCCCTCCCCGCCATGTCGGTTGCGCGCCAGGTTAATCCTCCGGCGTGTAGTTGATGCTCTCCAGGCCCAGGTAAACCGCGCCCTGGCCCAACTCCTCTTCAATGCGCAGGAGCTGGTTGTACTTGGCAATGCGGTCGGTCCGGCTCAGCGAGCCCGTCTTGATCTGCCCCACGCCCGTCGCCACGGCGAGGTCCGCGATGAAGGTGTCCTCGGTTTCACCCGAACGGTGCGACATGACCGAGGTGTAGCCATAACGGCGGCCCAGCTCAATCGCCTCCAGCGTCTCCGTCACCGTGCCAATTTGGTTCACCTTGATGAGGATCGAATTCGCCACACCCTCTTCAATGCCGCGCTGCAGCCGCTTGGTGTTGGTCACAAACAAATCATCACCAACCAACTGGATCTTCGTCCCCAGCTTGTCGGTCAGTTCGCGCCAACCCGCCCAGTCGTCCTCAGCCAGCCCGTCCTCAAGCGAAACAATCGGGTACTGCCGCGCCCAGTTATCCCAGAAGTGCACCATCTCACTGCTCGTCAACTCGCGCTTGTCGCTCTTCTTGAAGACGTACTTGTTCTTCTCCTTGTCGAAAAACTCGCTTGACGCCGGGTCCAGCGCAATCGCAATCTGCTCGCCGGTCTTGTAGCCCGCAGCCTCGATCGCCTCAAGAATCAGCTCCACCGCCTCGGTGTTCGACTTCAGCGACGGCGCAAAGCCGCCCTCATCGCCCACCGCGGTGCTGTAGCCCTTCTTCTTCAGCACGCCCTTGAGCGTGTGGAAAACCTCAACCGACCAGCGCAACGCATCGCTGAACCGCTCCGCGCCCACCGGCATGATCATGAACTCCTGAAAGTCCACGTTGCTGTCGGCATGGGCGCCCCCGTTGATCACGTTCATCATCGGCGTCGGCAGAACGCAGCTGTTGATGCCGCCCAGATAGCGGTACAACGGGATCTCCAGCGCCGTCGCCACCGCGCGCGCATTCGCCATGGAAACGGCGAGGATCGCATTCGCGCCCAGCCGCGCCTTGTTCGGCGTGCCGTCCAGCGCAATCATCGTCTGGTCAAGCAATCGCTGGTTGGCCGCGTCCATGCCTTCAAGTTCCGGCGCAATCACGCTCTCCACGTTCTCTACGGCCTGCAACACGCCCTTGCCCTGGTAGACGCTCTTGTCGCCGTCGCGCAACTCAACGGCCTCATGCTCGCCCGTTGATGCGCCCGAGGGCACCGCTGCGCGGCCCATCGCGCCGCACTCCAAAATCACATCCGCTTCCACCGTCGGGTTGCCGCGCGAGTCCAGTATCTCCCGCGCGCGAATCTCCACAATCTCTGTCATTTCACTCCTCGCTATCTTGTGCTGCAACCGGTCTTCAAGTTTCAGACGGCGATCAACGGCCAAGTGCTCTCCGCCGATGCTTTGGATCGTGGTCAACAGACCTGCTTTCCGTGCTCCGTCCATGGCTTTCGGTAAATCACTCCATTAAAAGTCTAACAAATCCGCTGTCAAGGTGCTTGTGGGCTTCATCACAAATTTCATCCATTGCTCAATTTGATTCGTGCCGCGCAAGGAACACAGCCCACTTGACTTGCCCCATTTTGCCCTGCGCAAAGTCTAACCTGACAACAGATGCATGTGCCGCCCCGGAAGCAACTTTTTACTCCTGCGGCGGTCAGAATCAATGGGCAGGCTTCCATCACATCGCGGAGCCACAACCATTTCCGGAGGATGCGACCATGACAACCGTGCCATTCCCCCTGCGGCCGCGCCGCGCCAGTTTTGCCACCAAAAGGCTCTTTCTTGCCGCGCTCTTCCTGGCCGCGCTCATCCTCGCCGTCCTCTCGTTCACCATGCCCTCGCATGCGCAGGAAACGGGCGTCTCCCATCCGCCGGCCAACGAGGTGTACGAACCCAGTGACGGCCCCGGCGCTTCCAGCACGGAACTGCCGCCAACCACGGCACCGCAATCCAAACCCTCGCCCTCCCAATATGAATCAGCGCCCGCGACACAAGCCATTGCCGCGCCCGATCCAGCTCCGCAATCCACTCCCGCCCCGGCTTCTCAACCGGTCACTGTCGCGCAGGACCCCGATGGCATGATTGTCGGTGATATGCCTGTGACCGCTTCCGCACAGCCCGGGCAATCTGCGCAGCCAGCCCAATCCTCAAGCCAGCCCAGCCCCCAACTCGCCCAGCGCCCTGAGCAGGCCTACACCGACCCCGATGGCGACATCGTCAACCCGCGCCACGCGCAACCCGGCGAACTTCTCGAAGGCACTGTCATCCGCATCCGGCTCATCAACCGGCTATCCAGCGCACATGCCAGCAAAGGAACCGTTTTCAAGGGCAGCGTCGCCTCCGACGTCCTCTCCAACGGCCAGGTCCTCATCCCCACCGGCTCTGAGATCGACGGCCAGGTTATCCAAGTCTCTCCCGGCGACCACCTCGGCTCAAGCGGCTTCATGCGCCTCCGCCCTGAAATTCTCATCCTTGCCGACGGCACCAGCTATCGCATCACTTCCGTCGTCTCCGGCGCTCCCGGCGCCAAAGCCAAGGTGAACGACGAAGGAACCATCAAGCCTGGCTCCCGCATGCGTCGCGATGAGGTCGAGTACGGCGGCGTGGTCGGCGGCGGCGTTGTCACCGGCGCCATCCTCGGCGGCCCTGTCGGCGCGCTCACCGGTGGAGCCATCGGCGCGGGGCTTGTCACCACCCACCTCCTTGTCAATCACCCACAGGCAGTCCTCGAGCCCAACACAGTCCTGCTGGTCACACTAACCAGCCCGCTCCAGCTCAACCTGGCGCCGCAAGCGAGCGCGCAAATCACACCTGCGGCGCAGCCCGCCGCCAACTGATCCGCGCGCCGCGCAGTGATTCGAGGATTGCAATACCCGCATGTGCCTCCATTGAGTGGCTGCCAAGGCTGTCTCCGCTCTTCCTGATTGATTCGCTAAAATAAAATGAATGTCTGATCTCGCGCCACTCTTTCTACCCGCCGGATTTCGCTTCGGCGCCACCACTGCAGGCTTGAAGGCCAGCGGTCGCCCCGATTTCGCCATCATAGCCGCCGACCAGCCCGCCTCCGCCGCCGCGCTCTTCACCGCCAACAAGGTCAGCGCCGCGCCACTTGCCATTGATAAAATCCACCTCGGCATGAGCGGAGGATTGGTCAGCCTGGTCCTTATCAACGCCGGCAACGCCAATTGCGCGGCGGGTGAAGCCGGCTACAACGCCGCCAAGGCCGTTTGTCTCGCCGCTGCCGAAACCTTCCATTGCCCGCCGGAGCAAACCTTCCCCAGTTCCACCGGCATCATCGGAGTGCCGCTCCCCGCCGAGAAACTCATCGCCAAACTCCCCGGGCTCAAGTCCTCCATCGGCCCCACTCACGAACACTTCGCCGCACTCGCCCAGGCCATCATGACCACCGACCTCGTCGAGAAGACCGCCTTCGCGCGCATTGAGCTGCCGGTTGCTGACGGCGAAGCGCCACGCTGCATCCACATCGCCGGAGTTTGCAAGGGTTCCGGCATGATCCATCCACAACTCGTCCCCCACGCTGCATTGCACGCCACGATGCTCGTCTACCTGCTCACCGACGCGGCCATCGAACCCGCCACGCTTCAAACCCTGCTCAACGCCAGCGCCAACAAGAGCTTCAATTGCATCTCCGTTGATGGCGACACCTCCACCAACGACACCGTCCTCCTGCTTGCCTCTGGTGCCTCTGGCGTGCAGATTGCCGCCCCTGACTCCAACAGCGCCTCCAACCCAACTCTCTACGAAAACTTCGCCGCCGCACTTGATCAGGTCACTTCCTCGCTCGCCAAGCAAATCGTCGCCGATGGCGAAGGCGTCACGCACGTCGTCGAGCTGCAAATCAAAGGCGCCGCCTCAGATGCCGATGCCCTCCGCATTGCAAAATCAATCGCCCATTCGCCCCTTGTCAAGACCGCATGGGCCGGGGCAGACCCCAACTGGGGGCGCCTTGTCGCCGCCATTGGTTATTCAGGCGCAGCCATCGACCCCGAGCGCATCGACATCCGCTTCGGCGACCTGGCAATCTGCGAGAACGGCGGACGCGCTGCCGAATACAACGAAAAAGCAGCCCACGAGTACATCTCCCAGCCAGAGTTCACCATCCACATTGACCTCCACCAGGGCGAGGGAAGCTGCACCTTCTGGACCACCGACCTCACGCACCAGTACGTCTCCATCAATGCCGACTACTCCACCTGAATGAACGTCTCATCTCATCAAGTTGTCATTCTGAGCGTAGCCATCCACGCACCGCGCGAATGGCGCAGTCGAAGAATCCGCGGTTGCTTTTACCAGACGCAGTGTTGATTCATTTATCCATGATGCCCGCACCGCAGGCGCAGTTGGCCGCACCGCAGGCGCTCATAGCGTCCTCTTGAACAACGGTGTCGCCAGCGCCAGTGTCGCAAAACCGAATATTCCCAGAAACGCCAGGTCGCCGCGGATCGCCGTCCATCCGCCGTCCTTCAGCAGCACCGCCTTGAAGGCGTGAATTGCATAGGTGAACGGGTCGGCCACCGCAATCGCTTTCAACCACCCGGGAAAGGCGGAAATCGGGTAAATGCTGCCAGCGGGGAAGAAGAGCAGCGTGTTCAACACGCCGAACATCGCCCTTGGCACCAGCGGGTCGTCCACCCTCACCATCATCAAAAACATCATCCCGTTGAAGGCCAGCGCCGTCACCACGATGATGACCATCAATTGAATGTCCGCCATCGGGCTGAAAATCGTCCCCAACCCCGCTATCAGGGACCCTATCACCGTCAAACTGATCCCCGCGAGCACCGCCTTCAGCGCGCCCGCTATGTTCAACCCCAGCACCAGCTCCAGTTTCGTAATCGGCGTCACCAGGTAGCCCTCATGCACACCGCGCGCCTTGTCGTCGATGTACAGCATGCCGCCGCCGATCATCACCGAGACATACATCGCCAGCGTGATCGAACCGGAGAGCAGAAACTTCATGTACTCAACATAGGGGTAAAGTTCAACAATCTCCAATGTGGTCTGCTGCACCACGCGCGGCTGAATCACCGGTTGGTTCAGCGCGTCCACCAGTTGCTGCATCACCGTCTCAATGCTGCCGCTGGTGAACTGGTCGGTGTTGTCCACCACCAAAGCCAGCCGGGGCGCATCCTGCGCATAGACGCGCCGTGAAAACTGCGAAGGGATGATCACAGCCGCGTCAATTTTTCCAGTGCGCACATCCTCGCGCGCCTGCGTCTCATCCACATACGGCAAGGTCGTGAACGTATTCAGGTTCGCGGCAATCGCGTCGAATGACTCCTGCACCTTCACCGCCTGCGGCCCATGGTCGTGGTCCACCACGCCCACCTTGGTCCCGTGGATCTTGCCCCCAAAGGCATTACCCAAAATCACCAGTTGCACCAGCGGCAGCACCATCGACATGAGCATCAGCACCGGCGAGCGGAAATATTTCCGCATCTCGCGCTCCACAATGGCCATCATCCGCTTCATCGTCTAAAACCCGTCCTTCCGCGGCATCGTGAAGACCGCCTTCACCGTCTCGTCGCGCAACTGCCGGCCCGTGTAATGCACAAACACATCGTCCAGCGTCGTGTTCTGCACGCTCAAGCTTGCCAACTGCTCATGCTCCTCGCCGGCCAGCGACACCAGCGCTATCGCCGTCTTCGACCCGTCCTCCGTCAACACACGGTAAAACCCCGCCGACTGCGGCTCAACCTCCTTCACCCGCGGCAACTTCTCCAACTTCCCGCGCCACTCCTCGCGCTCGTGTGTGAAACGCACTTCAATCACATCCGTCCCCGGGACCCCGGCCTTCAACTCCTCCGGCGTGCCTATCGCAACCAGCTTCCCATGGTCCACAATCGCAATACGGTCGCACAGCTTGTCGGCCTCTTCCATGTAATGCGTGGTCAGCAGCA
>JAJXXN010000320.1 GCA_021781075.1 Acidobacteriota bacterium
GAATCAAATTGTGAGATGAAATGACCTGCAAAATAAATAGCTTTCGAGTTCCAAGCGCAACAGTTGGCCGCCCACTCCTGTAGTCTCTTTTCTGGTATTCCTCACTAAAGTAGGGCAGGAAGAGTTCGGCGGGGCATTACCAGTCCAGCGACTTCCGCGGCCTTGGATTCAACAGCCAGGCAAGGTCGTCGAGCTGTTGCTGCGAGTACAGGCTCAGGTCCTACTTCTTCGGCAGATACTGCCAAACCAGCCCGTTGGTGTTTTTGTTGGTGCTTTGCAAGATGACCCGCTGGCCCAAACTCAAATGACGATAATTTTTCCCCAGACAACATCATCCCAAATGGATTTGCGGCACGTGGAACTTGAAACCGCCCATACATCCCCAAGCCTCACCTGTAAGGCCCGGGGATGATGGATGAATTGCCTACAACTGCTCTTTGACGCCTTCGACGAAGGCCTTGAGTTTGCGGCTGCGGCTGGGGTGGCGCAGCTTGCGCAGGGCCTTGGCTTCAATCTGGCGGATGCGCTCGCGGGTGACCTGGAAGCTTTGGCCGACTTCTTCAAGCGTGTGCTCCGAGCCGTCTTCGAGGCCGAAGCGCATTTTGATAACGCGCTCCTCGCGCGGGGTCAGGGTGCGAAGGACCTGCGAGGTGTACTCCTTGAGGTTGACGCTGATGACGGCTTCGCTGGGGCTGACGGCCTGGCGGTCTTCAATGAAGTCGCCAAGGTGCGAATCCTCTTCCTCGCCGATGGGTGTTTCAAGGCTGATCGGCTCCTGCGCGATCTTGAGCACCTTGCGGACCTTGGCGACGGGAATGTCCATGCGGCGGGCAATCTCTTCGCTGGAGGGTTCGCGGCCGAGCTCCTGGACGAGTTGGCGGCTGGTGCGGATGAGCTTGTTGATGGTCTCGATCATGTGCACCGGGATGCGGATGGTGCGGGCCTGGTCGGCGATGGCGCGGGTGATGGCCTGGCGGATCCACCATGTGGCGTAGGTGGAGAACTTGTAGCCGCGGCGGTACTCGAATTTGTCCACGGCCTTCATGAGGCCGATGTTGCCCTCTTGAATGAGGTCGAGGAACTGGAGGCCGCGGTTGGTGTACTTTTTGGCGATGGAGACGACGAGGCGGAGGTTTGCCTCGATGAGCTCGCGCTTGGCCTGCTCGGCGTCCATGTCGCCCTGGATCATCTCGCGCTGGGTGCGCTTTAGCTCGGCGATGGAGACGCCGGCCTCGTGCTCGGTTTTTTCCAGGTCGGTGCGGCAGTTTTTTTGCTGGCGGCGGTATTCCTTTTTGAGCTCCTCGCTCTTTGAAGCGTCGTGCTTCTGGTCGAGGGCGCGAATCTGGCGCTCGAGGGTGCGCATGGTGTCGACGGTCTTGTTGACCTTGTCGAGGAGGCGCTTGCGCTCGATGGGCGTGTACTTGAGCTCGCGGACGATGCGCGAGATGAGGACCTTTTCGCGGGCGATGTGCCAGCGGGTCTTGCGGTGCTCCTTGGCGCGGGTCTTGGGGTTGATTTTCCCGAGCTTTTCTTCGAGAGCCTCAATCTTTTTGAGGTATTTGATGATGGTGTCAACGCGGCCGACGGTGGAGCGGACGCGGGCCTGCACGACCTCCTCGGTGAGCTCCTCCTCGTCGAAGATGACGACTTCCTTGACGTTGCGCACGCCGCGCTTGAGGTCCTCGCCGAGGGCGACGATTTCGCGGATGACGATGGGCGAGCGGCTGATGGCCTTGAGGACGCGGTTCTGCCCGCGCTCGATGCGTTTGGCGATTTCGACTTCGCCCTCGCGGGTGAGCAGGGGTACGGTGCCCATTTCGCGCAGGTACATGCGCACGGGGTCGTTGGTTTTTTCAAGGGTGCCGGGGGTCAGGTCGAGCTCGACATCCTCGCCCTCCTCCTCGTCAAAGTCCTTGTCGCCGAAGTGCTTGGGGGCGTCAATGAGCGCGATGCCCTGCGTGTCGATGGTGGTGATGAGATCATCGAGGTCCTCGGCGGAGGTCATGTCCTCGGGGACCATTTCATTGACATGGTCATAGGTGAGGTATCCCTTCTCCTTGCCGGCGTCGATGATGGTATCGATCTCGGTGCTGAATTTCTCTTCCATGTAAAAATCTCGTTTCTCTCTCGCGGAGCAATTTCGGCGCGTGTGTACACTGCCATAGACCGGGTAGTGAGGTGAAAGTCGCGTGCAGTTTTGCCGTTGGTGTGACCAAGGGGGCAAAAACCAGACACGCCTCGCGGTCAGCCCGCAAAGCAGCGGTTTCTTTTCAGTTACGGAGGGGGACAGTACGCAGTTTCAGGTCTCGCCTGTTCGGCCCGGAGCGCTCGGCTCATTGGTTGGGCTTATGGGGGTGCGTGTCCCTACTGGAGTCTACAGAATACCACAATTGGTCCAAACGCGCGGAATATCAACGTGCTGGGCGATGTATTGCCGGGGTTCTGCGGGCTCTGCTTATTAGACGCCGGGAGCGGGTGCAAGGATGCGGAAGCCGGGATTAACCCGCGTGCAGGGTGCGGAGGGTGCGGTCGAGCTCCAGTTTTTTCTGTGTCAGGATGGCAAGTTCGGCGTGGTCGCCGCGTCGCTCGGCTTCGGCAATGAGGGTGCGGAGTTCGCGCTGCTGGATTTCCATGCGGCGGAGCTCGAGGCCGTGGATGGAGCCATGGACTTGCTCGGTGGCCGGCGGGTCGGACTCGGCGAAGAGGACCTCGGCGATGAGCGCGCGCTGTTCGGGGTTGGTTATCACGTCCATCGGCTCGGCCAAGCCGCGATTGGCCAACGCCACGAGGGAGGGCGCGGTGCCGAGATGCTGGAACCACTCAGGGTGCGCGGTGATGGCCTGGATGGCTGTGCGGCGGGCGTCCACGTAGGCGGGGTTGGTGATGGCGAGGGCGCGGATGAGTATGCGCTCGAGTTCGGTGAGCTGCGAGGTGGTGAGTTCGATGTGGTCGCGGCGTTTGAGCGAGGCCTGGCGGAGTTCCTCGCGGAGGACGGCCGAATCGACGCCGAGCTTTTGCGCGGCGTCTGCGGCGAACTGGTCGCGGATGAGCTTTTGCGGGATGCGGCGAATGTGCGGCAGCAGGTAGTTCATCTGCTTGAGCTTTGTTTCAGCGGTTGTGCCGGGGTTGAGAAGCCGCGCCCGCTCGATGAGGTAGTCAGCCTGGCGGCGGGCTGAACGGAGAGCGGCCTTGTAGGCATCGACGCCGCGCTCGCGGATGTATCGGTCGGGGTCGAGGCCGCCCTCGAGGGTGACGAGCTTGATGTTGAAGCCCTCCTCGGTGAGCATGGCGATGGATTTTTCAGCGGCGTTGGCGCCGGCTGCGTCGGGGTCAAAGTTGACGACGACGTTTTGCGTGTGGCGGCGGAGGATTGCGACCTGCTCGGCGGTGAAGGCGGTACCGCTGGTGGCGATGACGTTGGGTATGCCGCGCAGGAAGACGGAGATGCAATCCATCTGGCCTTCGACGAGGAGCGCGAACTCGAGGCTGCGGATGCCGGATTTGGCCTTGTCGAGGTTGAAGAGTACGGAGCCTTTTGTGTAGAGGGGCGTCTCGGGGGAGTTGATGTATTTTGCCCCGGCCTTGTCGCCGGTTTCAAGGGTGCGCGCGGTGAAGGCGATGACGCGGCCGCTTTCATTGTGGATGGGGAAGGTGACGCGCTTGCGGAAGCGGTCGTAGAGCGGGCCGAAGCCGCCGTCGCCCTGCTCTTTGGAGCTGAAAAGGCCGGAGGCGCGGAGAGTGGCTTCATCGGCGAGCGGGCGCAGGCGGTCGCGGAGGGCATTGAAGGAATCGGGGGCGTAGCCGATGCGGAATTGTTTGATGCCTTCGGGGGTGAGGCCGCGCGAGGCGAGATAATCGCGTGCGAGCGCGCCCTCGGGCGAGGCGAGCTGCTCTTCAAAGAATGTGGCGGCGGCTTCGTGAAGGTCGAGAAGACGGCGGCGGAGGCTGGCTTCGGCGGCCTCTTCGGGCGAGTTGAACTCGCGCTGGGGGAGCGGGATGCCGCATTTTTGCGCGACGGCGCGAACAGCCTCGGGGAAGGTGACGTTTTCAATCTTCATGATGAAGGTGAAGACGTCGCCCGAAGCCTGGCAGCCGAAGCAGTGGAAGAATTGGCGCGTGGCATGGACCGAGAAGGAGCCGGTTTTTTCCTTGTGGAAGGGGCAAAGGCCTGTGTAGTTGGCCGCGCCCGCCTTGCGCAGACGAATGTAGCCCTCGATGATCTTGACGATATCGGCCTGCTGTTTGACGGATTGGGCGAAGTCGGGCACGTGCTGATTATAAGGATAACGAAGGCGAGTGGAGGGCGTATGGCGCGCACCGCGTTGGGAGTATCCGGAAGCGGCGTGGGTACTGAAAGTGGACTGCCAGGGAAAGATCGACACCAGGGGACGTAAATGGAAGATCAGCCGCGCGTTGGCCGGGGAGTGGGTACATCTTGTGCCGGTCGAGGATCGCATCCTCGTTTACTACTGCAACACGTTGATGCGCGAAATCGATTTTTCCATCCAGCGAGCGACGATCGTCGCTCGCTGGATGGAAAGCTCCAGTCAACTCCATGTGTAAAGGATGTCCCGAAACATTTTGTAAACGATCTCGTGGAACTTGACAGCACTTTTTGCTGTTCGGGTGGGAAACCACGACCTTTGACCTCTCCGCATTGCAACCTTTCTGTTTGGAGACGTTCATATCGTACACCTGCCCGAAAAAGCGGGAACCAGTTCTGAGCCGCTTGCGTACCCTTGAGCGAGGTGAGATTTATGGCAACCACGTACACAGCCCCGCTGATGAACCCGCAGGCGCTGTTTTACCAGCAATATGAAGCGGTGCGTCGCGATGAGGTTGTTGGAATTCTGCTGGCGCTATTCCTGGGCGGATTTGGCGCGCATCATTTTTACCTGCGGCGGACGGGGCTGGGGATACTTTATCTGTGCTTCTTCTGGACGCCATTTCCGTGGGTAGTGGCCTTCATCGAGTGCTTCTTCATGCCGGGGCGCGTGCGCGAGTTCAACGCGATCCAGGCGGCGGCGATTGCGGCGGCGCTGGGGATTGCGATGCCGGCCTGGGGGCAGCCCATCCACATCAACGTGACGGTGCCGCCGGTTGCCGGGCCTGGGGCGGCGCTGGCCGGGTGCCCACGCTGCCAGCGGACTAACCCAGCGGGGTCGCGTTTTTGCGCGGGATGCGGGGCGCAGTTGTAAGGCGGCTAGGCTCGGGATTCAAGCAGTGACAGGCGCAGGGGTCAGAAGCCCTTGCGCCTGTCGTTTTTTTGCTCGTGATGGTGGATGTGCTGCTCGAAGGCGGCGGCGGTTAGCTCATTGGTTTTGCGCAACGCAGGAAAGAAGATGGCCCATGTTCCGGCGACGATGAGGGAGCCGATGCCGCCGATGATGGTGGCGCGGACGGCGCCCCACCACTGTGCGGTGAGGCCGCTTTCAAATTCGCCGAACTCGTTGGAGGCGCCGATGAAGAGCGAGTTGACGGCGCTGACGCGCCCGCGGATGAACTGAGGCGTGGCGAGTTGGATGAGTGAGCCGCGGATGATGACGCTGACCATGTCCGCGGCGCCGGCGATGGCGAGTGTGAGGATGGAGAGCCAGAGGGAGCGCGAGAGGCCGAAGAGGACGGTGGCTGCGCCAAAGAGCATGACGGCAAGGAAGAGCCGGAGCCCGGCCTTGTTTCGGATGGGCTTGATGGCGAGAAAGAGCGAGACGGCGAGCGCGCCGATGGCGGGCGCGGCGCGGAGCATCCCGAGGCCGCGCGGGCCGGTGTGGAGAATGTCCTGCGCGAAGATGGGCATGAGCGCGACGGCGCCGCCGAGAAGGACGACAAAAAGATCGAGGGAGAGTGAGCCGAGAAGGATGGGCGTGCGGCGGACGTACTCGAAGCCGGCGAAGAGGACGCGGGCGGAGAGTTCGCGGCGCTCAAGCTGGCCGGGCATGACGTGGAGCAGGCTGATGAGAACGAGGAACCAGAGGAGCGTGATGAGGGTGAAGCAGTAGACGATGGCCGGGCCCTCCAGCGAGGCAATTGGCTTGGCGAGCCAGGTGAGTGGGAGGGTGAAGAGCACGCCGCCGATGGCCGGGCCGGCGACGTTGGCGATTTGAAAGGTGGCAGCGCCCCAGGTGACGGCGTTGACGAAGTGCTCCTGGGGAATGATCTGGGGCAGGAACGCGGTGCTTGCCGGGCCGGAGAAGGCGCGGCCAGAGCCGATCAGGAAGAGGATGGCGTAAATTGTGAGGACGTTTCCGTGGTGCGTGAGTG
>JAJXXN010000331.1 GCA_021781075.1 Acidobacteriota bacterium
TGCGCTTGGCGATGTTGGCGGCCTGGTCGCCGATGCGCTCGAGGTCGCCGTTGATCTTGATGACGGCGAGGATGAAGCGCAGGTCGATGGCCATGGGCTGCTCCTTGGCCATGATCTCGTAGGCCATTTCGTCGAGTTCACGCTGGGCGCGGTCGATCGCGAGTTCGTTGTCGCGGACAAATTTGCACAGCCCCTTGTCGCGCTTGAGGTAGGCCTCGAGGGCGAGATCGACGGTCTGCTGGGTGAGCGCGGCCATGGCGAGGAGTTTGTCCTTCAACTCCGCAAGTTGCATGTGAAAATTGATTCTTGGCAATTGAGCCTCCCTGCGACGGGTGAACTTGCGCTGACGGCAATGAAAAATCAGCCGGGCCTGCGCTCCCTACTCTTTAGACTAACGGCAAACAGCAAAAACTTCACCCCGCAAGGGATTTTATTGTGACCAAAATGCAAACCAGTCCGCGCTGGCTTCCTGTGCGTGGGCTGGTTTGCCTCCCGGCAAAATTCACACAAATTTAAAATCACTCGGCTAGCAACTCGGTGCCCTTTGATTCCCTGCCGAAGAGGATGACGATGGCGAGCGCGATGGCGACGACGGTGACGGTGACGGCAAGCACGCCCCGGTAGCTGCCGAAATGCTCAGCCGCGCGCGCCTGAATCACCACGTTCCACGCGGTGATGAGGCCGCCGATCTGGTAGGCGAGGCCGGGGGCTGTGGCGCGCATGGGTGCCGGGGTCAGTTCGGTGAGGTAGGCGGGAATGACACCCCAGGCACCCTGCACCATGAAGAAGGTGAGGAAGGAGCCGAGCGCGATGGCCCAGACCGAGTGGCCGTACGCGTAGAGCGGAATCACAGGGATGGCGAGCAGGGCGGCGGTGAAGATGGCGCGTTTGCGACCCCACTTCTCGGAGAGCGAACCGAAGACGAACCCGCCGAGGATGGAGCCAAAGCCATAAAGGATGCCGATGCGGCCGACAAGCGCCGGGGAGAACTTGACTTCAGATTGCAGGAATGTCGGGTACACATCCTGCGTGCCATGGGAGAAACTCATGAACAGTGTCATCAGCAGAATCAGGAATAGAAAGGTTGGCGCAAAGCTGAGCATGTAATGGAACTTGCGCAGCAGGTTGGGCAGTGTGAATGGGACCTTGCGCCACTCGGCGCGGCTTTGAATGCCACTGAGCCAGAGCGGGGACTCGCCAACGAAGACAGCGATGTAGGGGATGAGCAGCAGAGGCGCGGCGCCGAAGAGGAAGAGCCCGCGCCAATGGAGGGTAGTGAAGAGCCATCCGAAGATGCCCGCGGCAAAAATCTGCCCGACGGCGTACCCCTCCTGCAGAATGCCGGAGAAGGTTCCGCGGCCCTCGGTGGGAAGGGTTTCAAAGACGAGCGCGGCGCCGACGCCCCAGATGCCGCCCATGGCGATGCCGAAGCAGGCGCGCAGCCAGAGAAAGGAGTGGAGCGATGGCGCGTAGGCGCTGGCTATCTCGATGGCGGAGAAGGTCAGGATGTTGAACATCAGCACCGGCTTTCGCCCGTACCTGTCCGCCAGCCAGCCGAAGAGCAGCGCGCCAACGGGGCGTAAAAGCTGCGTGAGCAGGACGGCGGTCATGACCTCGGATTTGCGGACGTTGAACTCCGCGGCAATGGCTGGAATGCAGAAGATGAGCAGGAAGTAATCGAATGAGTCCAGGGTCCAGCCGAGAAAGGAGGCGGTAAAAGTGTTGAACTGTCGCGAGCTCAACTGACGAAAATGATTGATTGCACTCATACGCGCGTAAGAATACCAGATAAGCGCGGGGTGTTGAACTGATTTCTAATACAGAAATTTGTGATGTTCATGCGCGAAGTCGGCATAAACACAGGCGACGGCGGAGATCACAAATCAGGCCAAGGCGGGAGGAAGAGCTTTGGGGGTGACTTGCGGGGGAAATGCGGAGGGGGGATGGTAAAAATATTTGTTGCAACGAATATCTCCCCGGGTGCATCCTATAAAGGTGGGTCGGCCCTGCATCATCGCCGGCATTGCGTACGACAAATTTCAATCACACCCCCGAAAGGAAAACTCCCAATGAAGCGTCTTACACTTTTTGCACTGCTCCTTGCCCTCGTCACCTCAATGGCATCTGCGCAGGCCACCAACTGGTCGGTTGACCCCGCGCACAGCAACGTTGAGTTCAGCATCAAGCATATGGGACTCTCCAACGTGCACGGCCGCTTCGGCCGCGTCAGCGGCACCATTGTCTACAACCCGGCCGATGTCGAGAAGTCCAGCGTCAACGTCTCCATCGACCTCACCGGCATTGACACCGGCATGGCGCCGCGCGACAACCACCTCAAGAGCGACTCGTTTTTTGATGTCGCCAAGTACACCTCGGCAACCTTTGTGAGCACCAGCGTGGCCAAGGATGGCAGCGGCCTCAAGGTCACCGGCAACCTCACCCTGCACGGCGTGACAAAGCCGGTTGTGCTCAGCGTTGAGGCCCCGGCAACCGCGGTCAGCCCCATGGACCACAAGCAGCACAGCGGCTTCAACGCGACGGCGTCCATCAATCGCAAGGATTTCAACATTGGCAGCACCTTCCCCGAAGCCATTGTTGGCGATGACGTCAAGCTGACCATTGAAGTGGAAGCGGTGCAGCAGTAAGGGACTAAGGGACTGGGGGATTGAGGGACTGAGGAGTTCATTCGGCAACGTGAATCCATGAACACTTCAACCTTGGTCCTTTGCTCCACAGCGTCAGGAAGCAGGCAAGGCGGATGGACAAGAAAGTCGAAGGGAGCGCGGCACAAAAGCAGCCATCGCTGGAGGAGGCGGCGCTGCTTGAGGTGCTGCGCACCGCCGACGCCCTCGGACGTGCCGCGCAGCGCCTCATCAAGCGATGGAAAATCACCGCAACGCAATACAACGTGCTGCGGATTTTGCGCGGCGCGCAGGCAACTGGCGGCGCTACCTGTTCTGAAATTGGCGAACGCATGATCACCGCCGAGCCGGACATCACACGCCTGCTCGCCCGCTTGAAAAAACTCGGCTACATCGGCCAACAACGTGACAAGGCCGACCGCCGCATTGTCCGCACTCAAATCCGCCCCAAAGGGCTCGAGTTGCTCTCCGAGATGGATGCGCCGATGAAGGAACTGCCGAAGACCCTGCTGAGCCGCCTGGATCATGGTGAGTTGCACGAACTCATGCGCATGCTGCAACTGGCGCGTGAAGGCGCACCCCGCAATCCTTGATAGCTGCAAAACAAAAATCCCCGGCCATGCGCCGGGGATTTTTTGCACGCAGCAATTTATTGCATCACGCCTGTGTCCGGCTCCGTGGGGATGATTTTGTTGTGCAGGCAATAGAGCGCAAGCTCGAGCCGGTCCGAGACGCCCAGCTTGTCGTAGATCTTGCGCAAATGGTTCTTGATCACCTGCTCCGTGGTCCCAAGCTGCGTGGCAATCTCCTTGTTGCGCTTGCCCTGCGTGATGCAGGTGATGATCTGCAACTCCTTGGGTGAAATCTTCGGCTGCGTGCGCGGATTGACGAGGGCGGCGGCCTGGGCTCGATAGGCCTCGATGACCCAGTTGACGGATTGGTTGTCAATCCACGTTTCGCCGGCTGCAATCTTGCGGATGCACTTGACCAGCAGGTCGGGCGAGATGGAGCGGCTGATGATGCCGCGCACACCCTTGCGGTAAAGCTCCACGGTGTTGGTCTCTTCAGCCGCCACGGCCTGGAGAATCAATTTCACACCGGGCGCAAGGCGCAAAATCTCCGGGATGGCATCCACACTGCCCGCCAGCATGCCGCCTTCCAGCAGCACCACGTCCGAGGGGAACCGCTGAATGGCTGCGAATAGATTCGCCAGCGAAGCGGCCTGCGCAACAACACGGATATCATCCTCGAGCGCGATGATCTTGCGAATACCTACGCGATAGATGGCCTGCGAATCAGCCAAGATGACGCGGATGGCGTCTGGTTGGCAATGTTCGTTGCTCTCTTCCACGTTCGAGTTGTCCGAAATTATCTCCATTTGCCTCACATCCACATCAAAGTGCATTGCTATACAAACTCATATTCATCAATCGTGGAGGCCGTCAAAAAGACCTCGCCCTCCTTGGTGGAACGCGTCACGCGTCCCTGGCATGCGATGCTGACATCCGCCTTCAAACCGAGTGCGTCACCGGGCATTTTCAAGGTGAAATCAATCAGCGCGCCCGGCTGCATCAGCTCGGGCATTTCAAAGAGCACGCCGGAGGCGGAGACATTCCTGGTGAAGGCCTTGATGAGCCCGTGGCTTGTGGTGATGCCCACTTGCATACGCAAGGGAAAACGCACCGCGCAGCGCACCTCCTGCTTGCCATTGGCTTGTGTGGGAGCGGGCGCGGAATTGGTCTCATTGAAACCGAAATCTTTCATAACGGGTGTGAGTATAACCATAGCAGAAAAACACCTTGGCCGGCCCCGGGTAATGTAACTTCTATGCCGAACCGACGACACCGTACTATGGTACCCGCCATTACTTCAAGGGTAATATTACCATATTTTATTTTGACTAGATTGCCAAGTCGGGGTCATGGATCAGTGCCGCGGAGGCACCGACCCACCGAAGATCGCGGTTGTGGTCCACGCCCATCATTTGTCCCCTCCCTAGTCGAATGAGGGGCAGGACCGGCGTCAATGCGCCGTCCCCAGGCCACAGATAAAGGATGCGAATCTCGGGCTGTGTGGGGCCTTCCGGGGTAAAAATGGTTTTCTCAAAATCCATGCGTTGCTGCAGAAGATAACCCGGGCGGGATTGCGGGGCTATGGCCAGCAACTCACTGCGCCGTGGAGAAAAGCGAATTCCCTTTCCCGCAAACGAGAAGAGCGGCTTGAGCAAGAGGCCATGATAGACCGGGTCCTGGCCTTTGGGCACTTCCACGCCGGAGGCGGCGAGCTCTTCGGCGCCGGGTCCGGCAAGGAACTCGTGCAAAAAGACCGAGGGCGGCACAACCGGGTCACCATTCAGCCAAGGCAGCGAATACTTGCTGATCAAAAAGTACCAGTTTGGATGGCCGGCCCACTCCACATCCCACGCGGCCTGCCAGTCGAAGGAGGGTTGCACGCCTTTGGCGATCAGTTCGTCGGCGATGACGCGGTTGTATATCCGGCGGATGGCAACAAGCCTGCCGGATGCATCTCGATAGCAAAGTTCATTGCCCCGCGGCATGACTTCGCGCACATCAACCAGCCCAATGCCAAGCTCACGGACGGTGGCAACAAAATCGGGCGCGGTCTTCTGGTGCAGCGGATCCAACTCAAGCAGCACCACCTCGGCAGGGTCGTGAGAGCCGACAATCGTCCGCCGCAGGAGTTGCCAATAAGAATCCCGGTTCAGGCCGCCAAGAAAAATCCGTAACTCCGCGGGCAGATCAAAGACACGCTTGTACGACTCGGCCAGTTGGGGCTGAAAGCCGTAGAGGGATGGGAAGCCCTGAATTTCGACGAGCCTTGGGTGGAGCGCGCCGCGATCATCGCGAACAAGCGCAAAATCAGCGGCAAGAAAATTAGGGTGGGCGGAGTCACCATCTGCACGCCAGCCAGCGGGAATGGCGTCATCGGCGCGGCGCAGGTACTCGCCATCCGCCAGCAGCTTCCGGGTGAGCCGCGCGCCGGCCTCTGCCAGTTCCTCCAAGAATGCGTGCGATAGGAAGACCGGCGTCTCGGCAACGCGAAAACCAACCTCCATGCCGGAGGTAGCGGCCAGATCCGCGAGCAGGCGGTGATAGCCGGCATCTGTAAAGCCTTGGTTGAAGTGCATTCGAGCCGGCTGAAGCAAGCGTCGCCTCCGCGATCCTTGAACTATTTCAGTTATACAGCAGGGCGAATTCCGCCAGCGAGTAATGCTGGAAAGTCAAATTTAGGCGAATCAAAAACGAACATCAGGCGGAAAAATATGCAAATAAATACAATCAATCTGGAACAATAGTAACTTATTTTGGCATGATTGAGAAACGTAAGTTACTAAACTTACGAATCACTTAACGAGGTAACTCTCATGCGAATCAAGTGTAACTATTTTGCATCTTTTTGCGCTTTGGTAATTGTTACCGCAGCTTCCAGCGCGTTTGCCATGGACCCGACTTCGCCCATGCCAGTGCCAAAGAAGAATGGCTTTGTAAGCGTAAGTGATCCCACTTCGCCCATGCCAGTGCCGAAGAAGAATGGCTTTGCAAGCGTGAGTGATCCCACTTCGCCCATGCCAGTGCCG
>JAJXXN010000189.1 GCA_021781075.1 Acidobacteriota bacterium
AGGATGAGCTGGTGGTTCGCCTCGTAGAGGCCGGGCGAGTCCACAATGTTGGAGGCTTGAATGGCGTTGACGAGGTCGGTGATGGTGACGCCGGAGGAGGCCATGAGGGCGAGGTTGGGGACGACGTGGAACTCCGGGACCTTGCCGCCCTGGACGGTGACGGTGCTGACACCGGCGACGCGGTTGAGCGGGGGCTTCAACTGGTAGGTGGCAATCTCCCAGAGCTGGGTTTGGGGAACAGTGTCGGAGGTGAGGCTGTAACCAATGACGGGAAAGGTGGCAAAGGTGAGGCGGTTGGTGGTGATGCGCGCGGTGGCGGGGAGGGACTGCTCGACTTTGCTGAGGGCGGCGTCAACGAGCTGCTGCTGGCGGACCATGTCGAGGCCCCAATCGAAGAAGAGGCTGACCTCGGCCGAGCCGCGGCTGGTGATGGAGCGAACGGATTGCAGGCCAGGCACGGCGTTGACCGCGTCCTCAATGGGCCGGGTGATGGTGACTTCCATCTGCTCGACGGGCATGACGCCGTTGTCCACGACGATGACGACGCGGGGAAAGTTGGTTTCAGGGAAGACGGAGATGGGAACCTGCAAGGCGAAGTAAATGCCTGCGAGGGTGAGCACCACGGCAAAGAAAAAGATGGTGCGTGTGGAGCGCGCCAGCCAAAAAGGCTTGGCGTTGGGGTTGGCAACGGGAATGGATTGGGGCATTATTCGTCACCACCCAGGGCCGACCCGTGAGCGGGGGCGGGGGTTTCCTGTTCCTCGCCGGGCTTTACGATTTTGACCCGCGTGCCGTCGTCGATGCCGTATGCGCCGACGGTGATGACCTGTTCGGAGGGCGCGATGCCGGACAAGACCTGCACGTCGGTTCCGTCGGAGATGCCGAGAGTGACGGTTTTGCGGTGCGCCGCGCCGTCGGGCCCGGCGACCATGACAGACTTGCCACCGTCGTCGGCGGTGAAGATGGCGGCGAGTGGAATTTTGACGGCCTTGGCGACGGTTTTGCCGGTGATGATGACCTTGGCCGGTGTGCCGGCCTTGAGTACGCCGTTTTTATTTTCCACCTTGAGCCAGACCTCGAGTGTGGTGCTGCCGGGGTCGAGTGCGGGGCTGATCATGGAAACGGTGGCCTTGAAATCCGTTTCGGCACCGGGGACGCGGAGTGTGGCTTGATCGCCGACTTTCATCTCCTGCGCGAGGCTTTGGGCCAGGTGGGCTTTGGCGAGGAGGGTGGAGGTGTCCATGACAGTAATCAGCGGTGTGCCGGCGGACGCGGTTTCACCGGCGTAGAGGGGGCGGTCGGTGACCACACCGGCGATGGGCGAACGAATCTCCGAGTAGCTGAACTGCGCGCTGGCGCCCTTCAACCTTCCTTCGGCGGAGGTGAGCTGCCCATGTGCGGATTTGAGCGCGGCCTCGCGGCTGACCTTTTTCATGGAGTCGAGGTGCGTCTTTGCGGAGTCGAAGGCGGCGCGTGCCTGCACGAGCTGGGCCATGGCAGTGTCCAGGTCGCGGCCGGGAATGGCGCCCTGCTCGAAGAGCTGCTTGCGGCTCTTCACGATGCTTTCATTCAGTTCAAGGTTCGCCTTGGCCTGCTCGAAGTCGAGTTCGGCGCGTTGCGCATCCTCAGGGACCTGGGCGCGCGTGGCGGTGTCGAAGGCAGCCTGGGCCGATTCAAATGCGCCTTTGTTGTCCTCGGCGGCGGCGGCGAGGTCGGCATTTTCGAGCGTGGCGAGCAGTTCGCCCTGCCTGACTTTGCTGCCGCGCTGGACAAAAAACTTTTTCACAGGGGCGGTGATTTTTGGCTGGATGGCGGCCTGCGCAATGGGGGCGAGCAATGCGTCGGCGGTGATCTGCTCGGAGATGGCGCCCTGCTCTGGCTGCTCCACCTGCACGGAGACCTGCACGGGCGCGGGCGCTTCTTTTTTGCAGCCGGTGAAGAGGAATGCGGCGGCGAGCATCAGCGCAAGCGCGGGCAAATGCGCGCGGCGGTGTTGCGGAATGAGTGCGGTTTTCTGAATGAGCATCATCGGGTTACCGTGTCCCCATTAAAGTTTGCAAATTGGCGAGGGCGACTTCAAAGCGCACCCGTCCGTCTTCGCGCGCGTTTTCAGCATCGGTGAAAGTGGTTTGCGCATCGACGACCTCGAGGACGCTACCCTCGCCGCCGGCATAGCGCATTTTGGTTAGGCGCAGGCTTTCCTGCGCGGTGAGCACGCCCTGGTCGAGCGAGGCGAGCTGGTCGCGCGCGGCGGCGGCCTCGGAGTAGGTTTCACTGATGCGCGCGATCAACTGGCGCTGGGCGTTGGTCAAGGCGATTTTTGCGGCGGAGCGGCGAATCTCACTTTGTTTGACCTTGTGCTGCGTGCCCATCCAATCCCAGATGGGGAGATCGACGGTGACGCTGGCCGAGTAGCCGAGGTTGCGCGTGTGGTCGGGGCCGTTGACGGCGAATTGGGGCGCGTCGATGCCGTAGGTGTAGTTGAGCCCTAAGGTGGGCATGTAGGCGGCACGCGCGCCGAGCACATCGGCCTCGCTCTGCTGTTCCGCGGCGAGGGCGCTGCGCAGGTCGGGATTGTTTTTGGATGCGGCGGCTTTGACCTCGTCGAGGGTGGCGAGCGGCGCGGGTGGCGCGGCCTCGACAAGCGAATAGGGTGTGCCGGGGTCTGGGAAGAGCAGCACGCCCAACTCCAGGCGGGCCTTTTCAGCGTTGACACGAACATCGGAGAGGACGCGGTTGGTGCGCAGCTCCTCGAGTTGCGCCTTGACGGCGTCGGCGTGGGCGGCCTCGCGGGCGGCCTCGCGTTTTTGGGTGAGGGCGAGAAAGTCGAGCGCCTCCTGATGGGCGCGCCCGGCGATGCCGACGCGTCGGTCGGCGGCGGCGGCGTTGAAATAAAGTTCAGTGACTGCAACCACCAGGCCGCGGCGGGCCACCTCCGCATCGGCGGCGGCCTTGAGCTCCGCGGCGTTGGCGCGGCGGAGATCGGCAAAAGATGCGAAACCGATCGCCTCATTCACGACGCCCTGGCTGATGTACTCGCGAACGGCATTGTTGGCGATGAAACGCGGGGTGGATTGCGCGAGGATGACGCCATTCTGCACGGCGGGTTGCGTGTACAGGCCCTGGTTGTGGAAGTCGACAGTGGGCAGCAAGGCGGATTGGGCAATTTGACGGTCGAGTTTTGCTGTCTGCCTGCCTGCAACCGCGTTGGCGTAGTTGGGCTCATTGGCCTCGGCGCGGCGAATGGCCTCATCAAGCGTGATGGGCTCCCGGGCCGCGCTCGAGGAAACCTGGGCGGCAAGGCCGTGCGCGCCAAGGCACAGCAGCAGCGTGAGGAAATGCCGGGTTGAAATTCGCATTGGCATCAGGATAAACGAAGACTGCCTGCAACACCGTTTGGCAATAAATGGATTCATCGGTTGTCCACTGTGATGAGTTTGACGTTTTCCGCGACGGTGACGATTACAGTGACGCTGCCGGAGGAAGCCCGGCAGCTGTCATTGCGCGGGGAAGCACCCGCACTACTCTTCATGGTCGAGCGGCTTTCCGTCAGGCCCGACCTGCACCTCGGAGCGCTTGCCGGCTGTGACTACCTGGGCCTCATAAGCGACGATGTGCTCCTTCTTGGTCAGTGATTCAACCATGGTGATGGTTCCCTTGCCTGCCTTGAGTTTCAGCCCCTCGGCGACAGCGGGCGGAAGACTGGACAGTTCCACCTGCTCCTCGACCTCGAGCAGCGTGCCGTCGGGGGCGATGGTCACGTCCTTGGAGTGGCCGTTGGCATTCATTTCGACTTCGTACTCCGGTTTGCCGCCCTCATTGTCCATGATGTAGCGCTTGATGGTGGCACCCTTGCTTTGTTCATCGGCGGTCTTTTGCACCGCGGCGGGCAATTGAGCACGAGGGATGGATTTTTCAGAGGCGTGGAGGGCGGGCGCACCGAGCGCTATCAAACATGCGGCGAGGAATGTAATGGGCTTAATGATTTTCATCGAGATACTCCTTGAGGCCGGTTTGGTTCGACCTTGGGACAAGTTTGCAAAATGGAGGCTGAAGGGAAGCTGAAGAGGGAAAAACTATTTTTGCTGGAGCCTGCAACCGCCTGCCGTCGCGGGGGTTAGGCAATGTCGGTGGGCAATGGAAAGGTGAGTTCAACGGTAGTGCCCTGGCCGGGCAGGCTGGTGATTTGAATGGTTGCATTGTGATAATCGACGATGGCCTTGGCGATGGAGAGACCGAGCCCGAAGCCGCCTGTCAACCGGGAGCGGGAGCGGTCCGAGCGGTAAAAGCGCTCGAAGAGGTGGGGCAGGTGCGCAGGGTTGATTCCGCTGCCGGAGTCGGTGATGAGAATTTTGCAGGATGAGCCGTCGCGGGCCAGGTCAATTTTTACAGCAGAGCCGGGGGAGGAATGGCGGATTGCATTCTCGATCAGGTTTGTCCAGAGAATGACGAGGTCGGGGCCGTTTCCGCGAATCAACGTTTGCGAATTGCAACCGAAGAGGCAGGGGACGGAACGCAGTTGGGCGACTGGCGTGAGTTGCTCAATGGCGGCGGCGATTGTGTCTTCCAGCTTGACCAGCGGAAGGGTGGGCGGCGCGGACTGGCGGGCGTGCTCAAGGGAGGAGAGCAGGAGCATGTCGCGGACCAACCGTTCAACGCGCAGATTGTCTTCAATGGCCTGCTGGACTCCGCGGCGGTACTCCTCGATGGAGGGTTGTTGTTGCTCGAGCAGTTGCAGGGTGGATTTTTCAATGGCGACGGCGGTCTTCAACTCGTGGGCGGCATCGCTGAGGAACTGCCGCTCGCGCAGCAAAGCCTGGCGCACGCGGCGCTCGAGCGCTGTCAGGGCGCGGGCGAGTGGGACAAGCTCCGCATTTTTGGGCGCGTCGTCCGGCAACGCGGCCGGGGCGCGGTCCATTTCAATTTGATCGGCGTACTGCGCGAAGGTGGTGAGGGGCGCCATGCCGCGGCCCACAGCCCACCAGGTGAGCAAGGCGGAGAGGAGGACGGAGAGCAGGCCGGCGAGGGCGGCCAAGCGGGAGGCTTTGTCGATTTGATGCTGTGTTGCGTCCACCGGCATGGCATAGAAGAGGTTCACCCGCAGGCGAGGGAGTGATTTCACCTCCATATCGATAATTTCGGCATTCCACAAGGCGGCGGCGTGATAAGGGCGGCCCATGGCGCGCCACTTCCAACTTTTGCCCGATGCGGGGAAGTGCCCGGCGACGGATGCATACCAATCCTTGTTGCCGGCGAGGAATTGCCCGCGGCTGTCCTCGATGTAGTAGAAATCCTCGGCGGGTGCCTTGACCTGGCTGGAATCGAAGTCGAGGCGGGCCGGGTCCTGGTCATTCTGGTCAACCAGGGCGAGCATTTCAATCATGCGCGCGTGGAGGCGGGCATCGGCGCCGGCCCAGAGGGCGCGGTGGATGTAGGCGATGGAAATCCCCACGGCGGAGCTGATGGCGATGAACTGCGCAGTGAGGACTAGCATCACGACACGCGCGCGAATGGAGGAGCCCGCGATCATGGCGACTCCTCACTGAGCACATAACCGTGGCCGCGGATGGTGTGAATGAGGCTGGTGGAGGCATTGGCGTCAATCTTGCGGCGCAGGGCGGAGATGTAGACCTCGATGACGTTGCTGAATTTCTCCCAGTTGTAGTCGTAGAGGTGCTCGAGCAGGGTTTCTTTTGAAACCACGGAACCCTGGTGGGCCATGAGGTAGGCGAGGGTGCGGTACTCCATGGGTGTGAGGTCGATGGGGCGCCCGGCGCGCGAGACGGAGCGGCGGTTTGTGTCGAGGACGAGGTCGCCGAGGGCAAGAAGCGCGGAGGCATGGCCGGTGCTGCGGCGGATGAGCACCTTGACGCGGGCGAGGAGTTCGCCGAGATCGAAGGGCTTGGCGAGGTAGTCGTCGGCGCCCTCGTTGAGCAGGTGGACGATGGAGGCCTTGTCATCGCGCGCGGTGAGGATGAGCACGGGGGTTTTGTCGCCTGCGTTGCGAAGCGCGTGCAGGACCTCGCGGCCGGAGCGGCCCGGCAGCATGAGGTCGAGGACGATGCAGTCGAAGGCACTTGACTGGGCGAGATGCAGGCCGTCCTCCCCGTTGAGCGCAACATCGACGGCGTAGCCGGCATTGCGCCCCAGGGCGGTGGCGAGGTTTTTTGCCAGGCGGTCTTCGTCTTCAACCACGAGAATATGCATGCGTCTTTCCTGC
>JAJXXN010000293.1 GCA_021781075.1 Acidobacteriota bacterium
CCGCACTAGCCCAATTGCTCGACGATTTCTCGGTGGCCAACAACTCATCTGGAACCGTTACCGTGCCGCCGCTCGGCGCTGCCAAGATGAGCTTTACGATCGCGCCGAGCGGGCCATCAAGCACAATCCCGCAAGCCATCACTGTTTCCATTGCCGATATGCCCGAGGGCGTCGGCTACTCGCTCACGCCCACGACCATCGCTTCCGGCCAGGGAGCGGCTAACCTAACGCTCGATATTTACTCACCGATCCAGGCGTCATTCAAACATGAGAAAGGGCCGCGCGACATGACTCCGATGATGCTCTCGCTTCTGGTGCTGCCGTTCGCAGGCTTGTTCCGGCAACGTGGAAGGCGCATTACATGTCGATTGCTGCTTGGTGCGGTTGCCCTTTGCGCGGCGCTCACGCTGAGCAGTTGCGGGTCACAGCTCGTCGTCTCGTCGAATACGGTTACTGTGACTGCGACATCGGGGAATCTGACACATTCCACGACGTTCCAGCTCGTTATCAACTAGTTACTATCTCAAAGAATGTGAAAGCAATTCGCAATGCGGGAAAGGTGGCGGATTTGTAATGATTTTTTATTGATGATGGCACCGGAACGTATAGACTGACTTGCGACAAGGAGCGTGAACGATGGAAGCGAAGATTTTAGGGACCACTTTGCCGGTGCTGGAGATTGATTTGCAGCCGGGCGAGTCTGTGTATTCGGAGAGCGGCGAGCTGAGCTGGATGACACAGACGATGCAGATGAGGACGCACACGCAGGCCGGCGGTGGTGGCGGGTTGTTCGGCGCCTTCAAGCGCGTCGTGGCGGGCGGCAGTTTGTTCATGACCGAGTACTCGCCCGTGGGCGCGCCCGGCTCGGTGAGCTTTGCCGCCAAGGTGCCAGGCCATATTGTGCCGGTGGAAATTACACCGGGCAATGAACTGATGGTCCACCGGCACGGCTTCATGTGCGCCACGCCGCAAGTCAGCTTGACCATCGGGTTCCAGCAGAATTTGGGCGCGGGAATTTTTGGCGGCGACGGGTTTATCTTGCAGAAGCTCGGCGGGCAGGGAACGGCCTGGCTGGAGCTTTCGGGTGAGCTGATCAAAAAAGAGCTTGCGCCGGGCGAGGTACTGCGCGTTCATCCGGGCCATGTGGGCGCGTTTCATGCCTCGGTGGGTTTCCAGATTACAACGGTGCCGGGGATTAAGAATGTGCTCTTTGGCGGTGACGGTTTGTTTTTGGCGGCGCTGATGGGGCCGGGCTCCGTGTGGCTGCAGACACTGCCGATCTCGCGGCTGGCCCATGCGTTGCTGCCGTATTTGCCAAAGACGGGTGGTGATGTGCGCAGCGCCAGCGGCGGCGCGGTGCTGGGTGGCATTGTCGGCTCGCTGCTGAGCGGGGACAATTAACCCATATCAATATTAAATTTGAAAGGGGCTGGAGAAATCCAGCCCCTTTGCCCATGCGCAACCAATTCATTATGACGGCTGCGGCTGCGGCGCTGCTGTCGTCGTCGATGGCGGCGTCGAGGGTGGCACGGTTGGTTGCGAGACCTCCGGGAAGAGCGCGGTGTCGTCGGTGACGGTGACGTTCAACTTCATGCCGGGGACGATGGCGGCCTGATCGCCCTTCGAGAGCATCGCGAAGAGGGCGGCGTCGGGGATGAGCATCAAGGTGAGCATGCGTTTGTCGTGGAACACGCCCTCGACCGTCTCGCCGCCTGCAACCGGTATCGTGAGCTGCTTGTCATGGATTGCATCGACTTGAAATTGGATGTCGCCGGGCTGCCCCATAAATCCCGGCCGGTCGGCCATAATGATGCGGGCATCCACCGGCGTGCCTTTGGGAAAAACGACCGTGTCGCCATTCTTTATGTCCTCATCCAGCTTGAGTGGCAGGGTGTCGCCGACTTCGGCTGAGCTTGAAGAGGCGGTTCCATCGGTGACAAGGCGAAGCGTGGTGCCCGCCGGAAGCACACCGGCAGTGTTGACCGATGTGTCCTCCTGCTGTGCGCCGGATGTGCCTGTGACATAAACCGCGCGCGCAACCACGCTGCGGTTCATATTGGGCACGTAGGCGATGGCCTGCAGGATTGTGTCCTTGTTGATTTCAATGGGCCCTGTGTAGCGCTTTGAATTGAAGGTCGGCGTCCAGCCGTCGGTGGAGTAGTAAATCAGCGCGTAGTGGGTCCTGGTCCTGATCCTCACCAGGGTGCCGGGTTTGATTTTGCCTTGCGGCACTGAAAACGACGGCTTGGACGTCCACGGCATCCCCGCCATGAACGGGATATTGGAGGGATCCTCATTCGCGGGTTCGTTCTGTGCCGTCTGCAGGTTGAGTTGCTGTTGCTGCATCGCCTGCATGTTGGCCATGGTTGCGGCGTTTTGCGCGGTGAGGGTGAATGCCGCGGCAAAAACGAGATAGAGGGCTGGATTTTTCATACGTTCTCCCTTGCGTGCTGCCTTGCCGCCCGCACCATGGCTTGCGAAACGGTGTCTACCTATGAAGAACGTACGCAGTGCAATTAAGTTGCGTGTGACACAAAAAATATTCAATGCGTTGCGGCGGCGGGGGTTGATTGCCTGGGTTGGGCCGCATCCAGGACGAACTTCATCATGCCGTGGTTGGCAAAGAAGCGGACGAAGCCGCCGGTGAGCGTGTCGCCGGCTTCAAAATCATGACCGGGAGTTCGCGCCACCTTTTCAAATTGGCGGTCGGGAGCGTTGCGTTGCGCCTGCTTCAGTTCGCCTGTGCCTTGCGCGTCGAAGGCGAGGCGTGCAAGCTGCGCCGCGAGGTCGAGCGGAATGCTCTCCGTGACGAAGACATGGCGCCCGCGGGTGGTGATGGTGACAGGGCCCTCGCTGGTGGTGTATGTGTCGGTGCCGCCCAGGCTTGCGGCCTCATCGTGCTTCAGGCCGGAATACTTGTTGCCAAGCTCGCCTGCGTAAATTTGCGCGAATCGCTGTGCGGTTTCACTGTTTTTCCAGGCGGAGAGATAGATGAGCGCTACATCGGCGGTGGTTGGCGAGGCTTCGTTCGCAGTGCGGCGTATGCCGGCCCAATAGATGCCTCCGTCCCAAGCGGGTGCGAGGTCGGTGGCTGCGTCCTTGCCGGCGAAAAGCTCAAGTAGAATGTTGGTGTCAAGCTGGCCCATCTGGCCAATGTCGTAGGGCTTGTAGGTTTTGTCGAGCAGGGGATGAATGTCGGGCATCTGCGGAATCGCCGGCGGGATGCGCTTTTCAAAATCGACCGGGTTGAAAATCTCCCAGCTCGAGGTGGGTGGCGAATCCAAAAGCCCGGTGAAAGCCGCGGCGCGTCCCTTGTCCATCCAGATGTCCTGAACAAAACCGAGGCCGTCGCGATAAGGGAAGAGCATGGACTCGGAGAGCAGGAGTGGCGCGCGGGCCATGACGGGTGAGTCCGCGTCATTATGCGCCAGTTGCTGGTGGATGTATTCGATGACCTCGGGGTCCTTGATGAGGGAGCGCCCGCTGGGCTTGAGGATGTAATCGGTAAAGACGGCGGTGGCCTGGCCCTCGAGGACGGCCTCGCGCGCCTCGTCCATTTCGTCGCGGGCGATATGGTCGAGGTCCTCGCTGAATTTTGTTGAGACACGGTCGGGGCTTTGGTCGTCCCAATGGACGAGGTCGGTGTGCTGGTCCTGCAGCGCGTGGGTGAGCTCGTGGGCCATCACCGGTTTCTGTTCATCGGCGTCGAGCCAGTCCAGCAGGTTGATGGTGCGGGTCTTCGGGTCGTAGTATCCGGCGATCTGCTCGGTGAGCAGGCTGAGCAGAAAGGGGCGCAGTTTGAAGTCGCGGTCGAGCAGGCCGAATTTCTTGATGACAATCCCGCTGCGTTCGATGCGTTTTGCATCCTTGTCATCGTCGAATTTCTTGCGCAGGTCGGCCTCAATCAGGGCGCGTGAGACGAGGCGGCGCTTGATCTCGTGGCGGACGGGAAGGCCCGACTCCTCGGATGCGAAATCGGTCAGCTCATTGATGGAGTTGAAGAGCGCCTTTGACTGCGCGGGCGTGATGCGCTGCCCGGGTTGAACGTCCGTGGCTTGCTGTGCGATTGCGCGCGGGGCTAGCGCAAGCGTGAGAAGCGCGAGGTGGAATGCGACAGTCCTGCATGGCGGTTTCACAGCGTGCTCCTCTGCGTGCCGGGGGAAAGTGAAGCTTTCAACACAAGGCTATAATCAAAGAGCGGGGAGTGCAAAATTTTTGCTTTCCCGGTGGGTTTTTCATGGCATTGGATGGGACCAAATCGACCGCCGAGCGGACGGCCGGGGCGTTGGATGCGCTGGCTGGTGAACACGCCGCGCTTTGCCGCGGCGCAGGGTTCCATTCCACCCTTGCGCTCGCGCGCCGCCGGGTGCGGGGCGAGGACCGTTTCCGCTGGCTGAGTGGCATGGTCACAAACACCGTGAATGAGCTCGGCGCTGGCCAGGGTGCGCTGAGCCTGGTTTTGAATGCGCAGGGACGAATCCAGGGCGACCTGATGGTGTGGCGCGGCGGCGCGGGAAGCGCGGATGCATTGGAGCTGGAACTGGATGCGGCGCAGGCTGAAAAGCTGATTGCCCATTTTGAAAAGTTCATCATCATGGATGATGTGGAGCTGGTTGCGGTCGATGGAGTGGCCGCAGTGGGCGTCTATGGGCCGCAGTCCGCGCAAGTTTTGGCGAGCGTGGGGATTGAAGCGCCGGGGCAACAGTTGAGCCAGAAGAGCATGGATTGGCAGGGCAGCGAGCTGCTCGTGCGCCGCCAGTTCAGCACGGTGGTGCCGCGCTTCACGCTCTGGTGCGCGGCGGGGCAGCGGGATGAGTTGACCGCGGCGCTGCAGGGCGCGGGAGTGGTTGAGGTGGGCGATGCGGCGCTTGAGACGCTGCGCGTGGTGGAGGGGATTCCGCGCTACGGCGTCGATGTGGTGGAGAAGGACCTTCCGCAGGAGAGTTCGCTCACGCGGGCGTTGCACTTCAGCAAGGGCTGCTACCTGGGCCAGGAGATTGTCGAGCGGATCCGCTCGCGCGGGAATGTGCACCGGCATTTGCGGCAGTTGGAGTTTATGGGCGAGCTGCCGCGGCCGGGTGCTGAGTTGCAGTTGGATGCCGCGCCGGCGGGAACAGTGACGAGCGCGGCCAGCCTTGGCGGCAGAATTTTTGGCCTGGCAATGTTGAAGGCCGAAGCTGAAACATCCGGTGCGGAGTTGGGTTACGCAGGCGGCAATGCGCGGGTGATGCCGCAGCCGCCGAGTTTGGAAGAGGTTCAAAGGGAAACAGTATGAGCGAAAAACCGAAGTTTGAAGTGATTGACCGCCGCAAAATGAAGGCGGAGGAAGAACAACATGCGCCCAAGCCGGCAACGGAGCCGGAAAAGGCGCCGGAGAAGAAGCCTGAATCCGCAGGCCCGCGGCTGGTGACCAGTGAGCCGGCAACAACAGCGGGCGATGGTGAGACAGCCGGGATGCCCGAGCCTCCGACGGCCGAGGAGAGCCGCGAGCAGAAGAGCGCCTATGATGCATCGAGCGAGCGGCTGGATGATTTGATTCGCGCCCAGAACCCGGGTGTGGAGAAGCAGCCACCGATCACCTTTGAGAGCCTTTTGCAGCAGTTGTATCTTTCCGCGATGGTGCAGATGGGTGCGGGCACGCCGGAGGGCCAGCGCCCTCGGATTGACATATTGGGGGCGCGGCAGACGATTGACCTGCTGGGCGTGCTGGCGGAGAAGACCCGCGGCAACCTGAGCGTGGCTGAGGAAAAGGCGCTGCAGATGGTGCTCTTTGAGGCGCGCATGGCATTTTTGGAATTGACGAAGATGATCACGATACAGCCGCCGCCACCGCCGCCAGCGGAGAAGAAGTAGGCCGGGGCGTTGGCGATGCAGGGCGAACTGGTTTTTCTGGGGACGGGCACCTCGATGGGCGTCCCGACGCTCGGCTGCGAGTGTGCGGTTTGCACCTCCGCGGACCCGCGCGACAAACGGCTGCGACCCTCGGTGCTGTTGCGCTGGAGCGACGCCGATGCGGTGGCGCGGACGGTGGTGATTGACACGACACCGGATTTCAGGACGCAGGCGCTCAATGCGGGCCTGCGCCATGTGGACGCGGTTTTTTATACGCACTCGCACGCCGACCATATCCTGGGTTTTGACGACCTGCGACCGCTGAGC
>JAJXXN010000232.1 GCA_021781075.1 Acidobacteriota bacterium
CGCCTCGCCCGCGCCCTTCTCAATCACCACATACGGCGTCGGGTCCGTCGCGTTCCCCTCCGGGTGCAGCTCCACCGCCCGCGCCTGCTCAAACCGTATCCCCGCCTTCTTGTACACCGGCGCCAAAGGAAACACCACCTGCTCTTCCTTCATCAGCCCCAGCCCCAACCAGATGTTCGACGGTATCCAGTTGTACGTCGGCAGCGGCGATACCACCGTCACCTCGTGCTCCTTGCCAAGCCACTCGCGCAAAAACGATGCCGCCGTATGACCAGCCACGCCCGCTCCCAAAACCACAACTCGCGCCATCTCACTTCCTCATTTCCAGCGCCCGCCCCATCTATGCAAGACGCAAATTGGATTCTTCTCTTCCATTCGCCCCCGGGTCAGGGCCCTTGGATTGCGCCCGGCCTGTTCAATTCCCTTGTGCAACATCCCTTTGTTCCGGCTCAATTGTCGAACAAACCACCGCCGGCAAAATGCAGGGAAGGGGAAGCTTGTTCATAAATATCCCGTAAAGATGCGCCGTGTTACACCCCAGCGCCACTTTATTTTCATCTTTTTTTCATGTCGCTCTCGTTGTGACGAATGTTCATGCCGCATGAACAATTGAACATCTGTTCGCTCACCCCATCGCCCCGTCATTCCGGGCGCATCAACTCGCAACTCCAACGCCCTGTCATTCCGAGCAAGCGCAGCAAGCCGAGGAATCCGCGGTTGCTTTTGACGTTTATCTATAAATTCCGTGCCCACACATTCAGCCAGAGCGATCAAAGCAACCCCGTGGTAATTTATGTAATTCGCAACGTGGTGTGCCCCAATGCCGCCTGGCGATGAATTAAAACCACCGTGAAAGGTAGCCCATGCGCACCTCGGGGGCGGACTCTTCACTCGCATAGGGAATTTCAGTAATCAAATATGCAATGCGATTGGCCAGGGCTTCGCCTGCTAAAACGAAAGATTTATTTTCATCGTGGAACCAGGTCCAAATGGTGTTTGGGGTTTTTTTGCAGTGATCATATATATACAGATTATGCTTTTCGGAGTGGTAATCAAAAAGAAAGTCATAAAAGCTACGACCACAAGCATTAAAAGGGTTGACGATAGGTCTGTAAAGCCTCTTCCACTCACGGTAAGAGATGGGGGCAATGTGTTTCATAATTTTCAATATCGGCCGATTTTTATATTTATTCAGTATTGTTCGCTATTATCCTACATAAATATTCAAGGAAAAAACACAATAATCGACCGAACTTGTAAATCGATTGTAAATTTTCATAATTTATCTTTGATACCATTAAGAAGCATCATGCGTCCATCATAATTCCAATATGTAATATCCTGCTCAATGAATAACCACTTCAATGATTTTAGAATCATCTCAATTGACAAGCCCGTAGGTGTCGGTAAGATTGTGTTTCTGATTATTGAATCAACATCCTTACACTCCCATGTTTCATTGATTGCTTGTAGCAATACGTCCCGATTTTCAAAGTTTGCATCTACTTTTGAGGTAAGGTCCTGTAAAATATCGTCATGGCTTGGCCGTTTATCCTTATCTCCGTCAAATCTTTCGACAAAGATCGTAAAATCAATGCCTTTATTCAAGAATGTAGGTCGTTTTAAATAAATACGCTGGCCGCTAGTGAGTGATTCAACCCAGTATTTATAATCTGTGACGACCTGTTGACCGTCATCTGTCCAATAGCCTTTTTTTTCATTCAAAAATGCGTTGACTACTTCACAGCGAATGTCTTGCCTATTCTTTGCGCGCAATTGAAAATCGATTTCGTGAAATTCCCGCAGTTTCTTCATGAAATCTTTTTAATTGAATACAGAGATTAAATCAAAGCTGAAACGATGAATTTGAACCAATGAAGTAAACAATAAAGTGTCATAAAATTCATTAGCAATTCAATAGGCTTGGATTGAATTTTCCGTGAAGTCATCAAATAGAAATGTTTCATTATAACGAAGCCCGGTGCGCATTGATTCCTTACTCGTAGATTTTGAATGCTGCATGGTCAACCGAGATAGTTCATTTGTATCCTTTAGTCTTTTTATCGCAAGCGCTACATGATCCTTGTCGCCTTCGCATCCCTTAAAATGGCGACCAAGACGAAGCGCGGCCACTCCTGTTGTGGCTGACCCTGCAAACGGATCAACGATCAAATCCCCTTCCTTTGTACAGGCACGGAGACAACGCGCGACCAATTCAACGGGTTTTTGTGTTGGATGCTTGCCATACTGCTTCTCTTCCATTGAAGGCGTATGGAATCGCCACACGTTCTTCATCTGTTTGCCGCCATTTTCGGCAACCATGTCCTCATAGTTGAAGAGGTAGCGGTCTTTGGATCCCTTCTTGGCTTTTGTAGCCCAGAGTAAGACTTCGGTCGAGTGTGTAAAGCAGCGGCAACCAAGATTCGGTGGCGGAGCAGGTTTTTCCCAGATAATATCGTTGAGGATTCTGAAGTCTTCCTCAAGCAGTGCCATGCCCACACTTAGATAAACGTGCGTGGTACCAGAAATCCAGATGGTGCCAGCCGGCTTCAAAATTCGTTTACAGGCCGCGATCCATTGGCGATTGAATTCATGATCCTTCTGCAAACCCTGACTTTTGTCCCAGCTACCTTTATCAACCTTGACCATCTTCCCGGCGACACATGTAATTCCACCGTTTGAAAGCAGGTAAGGCGGGTCGGTCCAAATGCAATCTACGCTTTCGGGCTTGAGCGAATTCATCCAGGCAATGGACTCACCCCAATACAAACGGGATCGTTTGTCCTTGGAGCTCCAAACCTCTTCTGCTCTGTATTTCGTCATGGCCACCTGAGCGTCTGATGATGAGAACAGTTTAATCGATTCATCATTCAACTTCGGTGGAAATATGGGTGACGAATGAATGATGTGAAGTCACCCTCATGATCAAGTTGTATCGGATTAAGCCACAGGCTGACGCGCATCCCGGTCACTTGGTCCCTCGGTCCCTGCTTAATCCCCTCACGGGTAAATCCGGTTCAGCGTCCTTGCAAACGGAATCGTCTCGCGCACATGCTCCAGTCCGCAGATCCACGCTACCGCGCGCTCAATGCCCATGCCGAAGCCCGCGTGCGGCACGCTGCCATAACGCCGCAAATCCAAATACCACTGGAACGCCTCAAGCGGCAGCTTGTGCGCCTCAATGCGCGACTTCAACAGCTCGTAACTCGACACGCGCTGCGACCCGCCGATAATCTCCCCATAACCCTCCGGCGCCAGCACATCCACGCACAGCGCGAAACGCCCGTCCTTCGGGTCCGGCTCCATGTAAAACGCCTTCACGTCCGCCGGGTAGCGGTGCACCATCACCGGCCGGTCAAACTGGCTGCTCAGCCACGTCTCGTCCGGCGAACCAAAATCATTGCCATACTCAAACGGCGCCTCCAGCTTGCCGTCCTTGTACGCCTGGTTCAGCATCTCCGCCGCCTCGTCGTAGCGCAAACGCGGAAACGGCGCGTCAATCTTCCTCAGCTTCTCAATGTCGCGCCCAATCACCTTCAGCTCCGGCTCGCGGTTTTTGAGCACCGACTTCACAATGTGCGTCAAAAAATTCTCCGCCAGCTCCAGCAGTCCGTCGAGCTCCATGTACGCGCACTCCGGCTCAATCATCCAGAACTCGGTCAGGTGCCGCCGCGTCTTCGACTTCTCCGCGCGGAAGGTCGGCCCAAAGCTGTAGACCTTGCCAAGCGCCAGCGCTGTTGACTCAATATACAACTGCCCCGACTGTGTCAAAAACGCCGGGTCGCCGAAATAATCCACCGGGAAAAGCGTCGACGTCCCCTCGCACGCCGCCGGCGTCAAAATCGGCGGGTCGGTCCGGATAAAGCCGTTGCTGTCAAAATACTCCCCCGCCGCGCGCATGATCTCCGCGCGAATGCGCAATATCGCCGACTGCCGCGGTGTGCGCACCCACAAATGCCGGTGCTCCATCAAAAAATCCGTCCCGTGCTCTTTGAGCGAAATCGGGAACGGGTCGGCTTCAGGCACACGCTGCACCACTTCAAGGCCCTGCACATCCAGCTCAAAGCCGCCGTGGGCGCGGGCATCGGCGCGCACCGCGCCGGTCACAATCACGCTCGATTCCTGCGTCAGCCCCTTCAGCGCCTCAAAGACCTCCGGCGAAACACCCGCCTTGTGCGCCACGCCCTGGATCGTCCCCGTCCCGTCGCGGAAGATGGGAAAGACCAGCTTGCCGCTCTCGCGCAGGTTGTAGAGCCATCCGCGCAGGGTGACGGTTTGGCCGACGTGCTCGCCGATTTTGTCGATTGTGGTCAGGGGGGCGGTGCTTGTTTGCTCGCTCATGCTCTACCTTTGCTGTTGCTCAATGTTTGCGAAATCAATTTTACAACTTCAGGTGGGCCGCGCCGGTGCGCCCCGTTACAATGGCCGCATATGGATTGTCTCTTTTGCAAAATCGCCGCCGGTCAAATTCCCGCCCGGCCTGTTTACGAGGATGAGGATCTTTTCGCCTTTGCCGACATCAACCCCCAGGCCCCGGTCCACATTCTCATCATTCCGCGCAGGCACATCGCCTCGCTTGACCACTCCGCCGCCGGCGACGCCGCGCTCCTCGGCGCCTTGCTTGAAACCGCCGCCAAAATTGCCCGCGACAAAGGCCTCGCGCGCGGCTATCGTGTTGTGATCAACACGGGCGCGGATGGCGGGCAGACGGTGGACCATTTGCATGTGCATTTGCTGGGTGGCCGTTCGATGGCGTGGCCGCCGGGGTAATGGTGGGCGGACGCTGTTTTCTTGGCATGGGCAGGGTTGCGCAGTGCCCACAATGCCGGCGAGAGCGCGAAGAATTGGCGTCCCTCAATCTGAGCACGCGTCCCATGGATTTTCTTTCGGCTTCTGTATAGTTGGAGCACCCGGAAAATCGCCAAAGTGGCGAGTCCCAATGACGAAGACGAGGCCTCGGATGCGACAACGCAACTTGCTACCCATCATCCTGCTGCTGGCGCCCCTGCTGCTGGGCGCGCAAAACAAACCCACATCCTACACCGTGACCGAATTGAACGGAATGTTCGGCACGCCGCTGAAGATGACAATACTTCGTCACGGCGACGCCGCGCTCATCCGGCATTACGACCCCGCGGGCAACGCGCAGTCGCCCTCCTCGGTGGACTACTTTGACCTGGCCACGCATCAGAGTTTGAGCTGGACGCCGGGCGCGCCGGCGACGAACTGCGGCAGCGGGAGATTCTCCGGCGACTGGGGCGACCCGTTTGACTCCGCCGGCGAGACGATGGAAGAGTTGAAGTCCATGAATGGGAAGATGGTGGGCACGGAGAAGATGCTCGGCTTTGACACAACCATCTATGAGGCCTCGGCGCCGCCGCCAATCGGCAAAATGCGCGCGTGGATTGATACCACCTCCGGGCTGGTGTTGAAGATGGTCTCCACGGACGCCAATGGCAAACAGACGACGCTGGTGGAGGTGGTGTCGGTGGACAAGACCGCGCCGCCGGCCGCGGAGATGCAAGTGCCGGCGGCCTGCCTTGCGCTGCTGAAGCAGGCGCCGCCGCCAACGTGGGCGCAGAAGATTGCGAAGCTCACAAATGACGATGCCAAGAATTACCAGAACGCGCTGCTTGGCCCGGCCTCGACGGACAGTTGCAATGTGACCTACCGCGTTGTGGCGGCGGGCACCATGCAGCCCGTGACGGGGGGCTTCCAGGTTGCCGTGGACCGCACGCGTCGCGACCCGAACTCGGGGAAAAACGTGAGCTACACGATCGGGGTGCCGACGGTAGCGGGCAATGCGACGTTCTCCGGCGGCGGGCTGGAGGAGATACACTCTACGACACGGGATGGGGCGTTCCGGATTGAGAATGCGCCAGCCACCTTCGACATTGAGACGGTATTCACCGAGGCGGTTGGGGCGAGTTCTGCGCTGATTTACCGCCAGTGCAAGGCGCCGGAGATGCTGCTGCTTTATGTGGTGAAGGACACGCGCAAGCTCTCCGAGGGCGGTGAGTATTTGTGGGTGCTTGGGGGGAAGAGCAAGGCGCTGCTGCCAGGCAGATAACCGCAGCCTGCGACAGAGGCGGTTGAAGCAGGGTGTGGAATGAAAA
>JAJXXN010000318.1 GCA_021781075.1 Acidobacteriota bacterium
CCGTCAACCAGCCTGCTGCCCAACGTGGCCTGGCTGCCAGTGGCGACACGGGCAATGCCGTCAACCAGCCTGCTGCCCAACGTGGCCTGGCCGCCAGCGGCGACATGGGCAATGCCGTCAACCAGCCTGCTGCCCAACGTGGCCTGGCTGCCAGTGGCGACACGGGCAACGCCGTCAATCAGCCTGCTGCCCAACGTGGCCTGGCTGCCAGCGGTGACACGGGCAATGCCGTCAACCAGCCTGCTGCAGAGCGCGGCCTTGCCGCCAGCGGCGACACGGGCAACGCCGTCAACCAGCGCACCGCGGAACATGGCCTTGCAGCCAGCGGCGACACGGGAACCGCAGTCAACCAGAGGGCAGCCGAGCATGGACTCGCGGCATCGGGCGACACGGGAACCGCGGTCAATCAGCGCACCGCAGAACATGGCCTTGCAGCAAGCCGCGACACGGGAACCGCAGTCAACCAGAGGGCAGCCGAACATGGACTGGCGGCATCGGGCGACACAGGCAACGCGGTCGAAGCGCCGGATCTGTTTATCGGCGCAAAGTACGTGACCGGCGAGACCTCTGTTGCTGTGGCGGAGCCAGCGGCTGGAGTTAACGCCAAGCCCACGGGCGATGAGGAAGCCGCCGTCAACCAACCCGCATTGCTGAAAGGCTCCCGGCTTGAGGGCAACACCGCCAACGCCGTCCACCAACCGGCGATGGCCAATGCCAATGCGGTCATGGGCGACACGCTCAACGCGATTGAGCAACCGGCGAGCGTGGCCAAACAGTGGGCGCCGGATAATCCGACCAATGTCGCCATGGGCGATGTGAACTATGCCCAGCCCCAGTTGCTGGTGCCGGGCGTCGCCCCTGGCAACCAGCCTTACATTCACCTTGCCGTGGAGCCCACGCACCTGGCGCACAGCTCCTACAAATTTGCCAATGGGGCCGGCAAGGGCATGAACCCGATGGTCATGGTCCAGCCAAAGGACGAACACGACTTCGGCAGCGCAATGCGCCAGATGACCTATGAGGGCCACCTGGTGATTGATATTCCCCGCGGCTGGCACAGGCTGGTTGGCGTCGGTCTGCTTTATTACGAACCGGACAAGGCCACACTCATTAAAAATCCGCTGCATGGAGGCGACGCATTTATTTACGCCACCACCATCCACATTGACCCGCAGCAGATTGACCGCGACACCAACGACTTTGTCAGCGCGGATACGCTGATCCGTTCCGATATCTCCGGCTACCGGGCGCGCTTCAAGCGTGCGCTTGTGCGCGAGGCGGCGCAGGTCGAGCTCCCCTTAAGCAAGGCGAAGCATGTCACCTATACCTTCCAGAGCCGCGAGAAGGTGAACTCATACGAAGAGGTTGTGTACATTGACGAAGGCTACCGGGTGCTTGCACTCACGCTGAGCACCAGCGACATGCGCACCTTCCGACAGTACCTGCCCACCTTCATCAAATTTGTGCAAAGCTACCAGGGCAACATCCCCTACGGCAAAAGGACGCCGCAATAAAATCGTGGATGGGGTGGGCCGTTCAGCGGAAGATGAAATTATCCACAGTAAAGCGGGCGATGCGGATCGGGTTGGTCTGCATCGCCATTTTGTTTTTGTCGGCCCTTGCGGCCCGCGCGCAAAAAGACATTTGGCAAACGGCCGTCGATGGCGCGGCGCGCACCATGCCCTCGGCGCGGATTGTGGTCGTGGAGATCAAGAGCGGCAGGCTGCTCGCCTCGGCGCATCTTGAACAAGCTGCCCGCACTTTGGCCGAGCCGGGCTCCACGCTGAAGCCGCTCTTGCTCTTCCAGTTGATCGCTCAAGGGCGCTGGCAGCCGGGGCGGCGTGTCGCCTGTGCGAGGAATCTGCAAATCGCCGGGCGGTGGCTGCACTGCTCCCACCCCGCGCTGCCGCCGATGGACGCGCGCAGTGCGCTGGCCTGGTCGTGCAACAGCTACTTCGCCGAGGTTGCGGCGCACACCACCCCCAATGAGTTGGAAACCATGCTGCGCACAACGGGCCTGCTTGCACCCAGTCGCCTGGTAAACCAGCAGGCGGTCGCAATTTATCATCGCGCGGACAACGTGGAAGAAACGCAGCTTGAGTTCCTCGGCGTGAAGGGCATCCGCGTCACGCCTCTGGAGTTGGCCGGGGCCTACCGCTGGCTCGCCACAGAGTTGGAAAAAAATCCCGGTTCCCCCGCAGCCCAAACACTCCGCGCGGGGCTGGGCGATTCCGCAAGTTTTGGCATGGCAGGCGGCGCAGGCCTCGGTGGTGTGCCGGTGATGGGCAAAACCGGGACCGCCGAACGCGATGGTGTCGCGCAGACGCACGGGTGGTTTGCCGGGCTCGCAGGCAATGTGGTGATTGTCGTCTACCTTCCCGCAGGACGCGGCATGGATGCGGCGCAACTGGCGGGCGTGGTGATTAAAAATTCCCCACTCAACAGGGGCGCGAAACCATGAAGCGGCTCGCCATTCTTCTTCTGCTGGCGCTTCCCTGCCTTGGCGCGCAAACCCGCACCGCAACGCTGCGCGTGGGCTTCTGGACGCTCTGGCGCGACAAAAGCGTCCTCCTGTCGCCCACGGATGGAAAAGCCCGTTTCAAACCCTGCGCGGATTGCGATGCGGGGCCCCTTCGCGCCGCAGTCACAGTCGCAGCCGATGGCGATGAGCTGCTCTACTCCGCCGCAGGCAAACCGGGGCGCCACACGGCGGTTATTGAGATCAGCGGCGCGGTCACGCTCGCGGCGCATGGCGAGAGCGAAACACCGCGGCTGCCCATGCGCATCACCGCGCGCAGAGGCATGTTGGTGGTGGCGGCCACCATGCCAATCGAGCGTTACGTGGAGCGCGTCGTGGCGAGCGAGTCTTCAAACGCCGACTCCGAGCAATCCCTGCAGGCGCTGGCGATAGTGGTGCGCAGCTTTGCCCTCCACCAAAAACACGGGCACATTGATTACGACCTCTGCGACTCCACGCACTGCCAACTGCTGCACTGGCACGGCAACCCCTCGCGCGCCAGCGCGGCCCACGCGGCGGCGATGGAAACCGCGGGCGAGACGCTTTGGTACCACGGCCAGCCCGCCGAGGCTTACTTCAATCAAAATTGCGGTGGTCGAACGGCGAAACCCTCGGAAATTTGGCCTGCGGCAGTCAACCCGCCCTATCTGGCCTCGCACGCGGACAATTACTGCAGCGCCGGCGGCGCGCGCAGTTGGGCGGCGACACTGACACGCGTGGAGATTGCCACAGCTTTGGCAAAGGCCGGGCTGGCGGCGCCGGGATGGAAACGGCTGGCCATAGGACGCGTCGGCAGCGCGCAACGCGGCGAATCCCCGCGTGTGCAGAGCATCAAAGTTGACCAAAAGGAGATTCCGGCCGAGGACTTCCGCCTCGCGATTGGGCGCGCCTACGGGTGGGACAGGATTCTGAGCACGTGGTTTGACCTGCGCGAGGAGAACGGCAACTACCACTTCAGCGGGCGCGGAAGCGGGCACGGCGTGGGATTGTGCCAGGCCGGCGCGGCGGCGATGGCGCATGAGGGCACAAGCGCGGAGAAGATTCTTGCCGCCTACTTCCCCGGCGCAGAGGCGCGCGATGAGCAAACAGGTTTGCCGTGGCGCAGAATCATGGCCGGCTCGCTGACAATTGAAACCCTCGGCGACGAGGATGCCGCCCATGTGGGTGAGGTGAAAACCGCCTATGGCGAGGCGCAAACGCGCGCCGGCGGGTTGCTCACCAATTCAGGCCAGTTGCGCATCACTCTGCGCGCCTACCCCTCGCCCGCCGCTTTTCGCGATGCGACACTGGCGCCTGGCTGGGTTGCGGCCTTCACCGAGGGGAATTTTGTCGCCTCGCAACCGCTGGCTATTTTGTCGGCGCGCAAACAGTTGAGGCGTACCCTGCGCCATGAATTTCTGCACGCGATGGTGGAGTCGGTTGCCGCGCCCTCCACCCCGCTGTGGCTCCGCGAGGGGCTGGTGGAGCTGTTCTCGCGGGATGGGGCCAGCGAGGACGAGCCTTCGATGGAACTCGGCGACCTGGACCATCTTCTGGCTGGCGCAGCCACGGAGCGCGAGTCAACGACTGCGCATCGCGAAGCGGCGGCGTATGCAGCAAGATTGATCCGGCGTTATGGCCGCAAGCAGGTGGAGAACTGGGTGCGCACGGGCTTGCCGCAAACAATTTCAATCGCAGCCGGAAAATAATCCGCGCCACTGGGTCAAACTTCCGCCTTCGCGCCGGCCTGATGGCGCAAAGGCCCACCGGCAAGGACAGGCGCGCCGGTTAACTCCGGGGGCTGCGGGTTGTTGTTGCGGTGGCCAAGCAGCACCGCGGCCCAGATCATCGGCAGCAGCCAGCACAAGTTCCCAATCACATATGCCAGCGCACTTTTCCACAAAACCGCCAGTTCCTGCGCGCGTGGCGTGCCATGCGGCTGGCCATTGAATGCCCTGAGCATCCAGTGCGTCCAGGCATAGGCGCAGGGCAGCACCACCGGCCACCAGCGCCAGTTCATCCAAACCGAGCGAATCGACTTCCAATCGATCGCGAGCAACCCAAGCGCGGCAAAAAGAATCAGCGCGGGCAGATGGATCCAAAACGCGAGAAACACAAAGAGGCAAATCGCGGACAGCACCAGCCACCAGAGCTTTTTTGCAAGGATATTCAGGCTCGCAATCTCGGGCGGCTTCACGCCATCAACACTCACAATGGCTGCAATCGGGATCAAAAGCCCTGGAATGCCCACCCACAGCACCAGCCACTCCGCCCAACTGAATAGCGCGGCAAGATGCTCGCGCGTAAGCCACGCCGCGCGCACACGGCCTGCGGGCAGGCGGGAGTTGAGGTAGCCGGCGGCCAACCCAATCTGGTCTTCATAATGTGTGGCCGTGTTGCAGGCAATCCATGCCATGACGCCGGCGCAAAAAAACCATAACACGGCAAAAAGGAAATGCGTTTTGCGCTCCCCGCCAACCAGCGCGCGCAGCAAGCCGGCCTGCATGCCAAGAAAGAGGGCGAGCAAAGCAAGGCCAAGCGCGACCCAGAATACAAACTGCCAGGTCTCCGCATCGGGAATCCGCAGCCAGACAACGGCCAGCGCAAGCAAGACGGGCGTCAAAAGCAACTGGGCAAGCAACCAGCCTTGCGCGCACTTGAGGCAGTGGAGCGACTGTTCGAGAAGCCCTTTCATGGCTGCACCTCCAGGGTCGCCGGTTCGGTGGTGGTTTGAATGGCGGGCTGATACATGGGCCCTGCTTGCGCGGGGCTGATTTGGAATTTGCCCGCATTGGTGACCTTCAGCAGGTTCACATAAATTCGTTGGCCGCTGTATTCAGTCTCAAAGTATGCGGCGCGGTCGTCGTGGAACTCGCGGCGCGTGAACCACCAGCCCCACCAATCGGGCTTGTCGTTCAGGTTGTACTGCTCGGGGTGGTCGAGCCACTCGGTGCCGGCGGGAATTGGGTCCTCGGTCAGCAGATAGTTTTGTTTGGTCCCTGATAGCGAAAGCTTCACCGCAATCACATCGCCCACATGCACAGGCCCCGCTAGCGGTATCAAGTCGTAGGTAATCGGGTCCGTCGGCTTGTCCTGCCGCTTGCGCAGGGTGAAGTAATCGCGCGTCAGATTGAGGCTGAACTGCCCATTGTGAAAGCCGCGCTGGTCGCGCGAATACCAGTGGTTGTCCACCGACCAGTAGGTGACGCCACCGCCCGACTTTTTGATGGTGACCGTGCCACTGGCGCCAAGTTGCGATGACGGGACAAATATTCTCACCGGCGGGTTGAAGCTGTCGCCCGTGGCAAAGTGGTGTGTGCCCACCGGCTTGCCATCCACCAGAACCTGCACGTCGCTAGACTGGCCAAGTTCGTGGCTCGACTCCATGAAGCGTGTGAGGCCATAGATCACCATGGCCGTCTGCTTGGTTGAATACCAGTAATAGGACGACGGCCGGTTACTTGCGAGCCACTGCGCCGCCTTGGGCAACAGGGGTGAATTAGGGTCGCGCGCCACCAGCAACTCAATCGCATAGGCCGTGGTCTCCGGCGAGTTGTCGCCGTAGAAGTCGAGCAGGTCGTCGCGGAAGCTCTCCCAGTGCGCGCCCGCG